>JADGRG010000731.1 GCA_017881145.1 Sandaracinaceae bacterium
CCGAACGCAGCGCTGATGAGCGTGTGAGGTGTGTCGGTGTGCGGCGCCTCCTCGCCGCAGTCGAAGCATGTCGGATGGTTAGCCATCGTTGGTGTCGGTCGGGGTTTTACTCGCGCCCATCAAGAGGTATTTAACGGACAACGAGGTGGCCGCATAAGGGGGGGCGTAGCGCTACGCCTCCGTACGTCGCGAGCCTATTTCAATGGCCCATTGGCAACAGCATGGAGACGAACCGCGACGGCGCACGTACACCCTGTGCGCCGAGCTCTTCCTCGGCTCGAGCCACCAGTGCTTGGCCTTCGTCTCCGCTCAGGACCATTCCGAGGCGATGGCGAGCGGCACTCGCGTGGACCAGCATGTCCGCCGTCTCGGCGTGTTCGATTGCCGCTCGAAGGAAAGTGACACTGGCGGCGCGCTCGCCCTGCGCCATGGCCAAGGCCGCGGCCGCCATCGACGCGAACGCCGTGGTCCACGGCATGTCCTCGCGCTGCAGGCGACGGATCATCCGCTTCGCCTCGCAGAGACGCTTTCGTCTCAGTGGGGATGTCTGGTCCAGCGAAGCGAGCGCAGCGCGCGCTCGGAGGAAGTCCGTCATGCCACGAATGCATTGCACCCGGAGCAAGAGACTCTTCTTGAGCGGGCGCACGTCACGCGACAAGCGCTCGTAGGCGCGCTCGCCTTCGCCCAGGTACAACTCGATTTCTACCTCCCGTTGCATGGCCCGCCAATGCTGCAGCAAGAAACCGGTCTGCGACCACTCGGCCATCGCATCCTTTAGCTCGCGGCGAGCCCTCTCGGGCTGGTCTTGCGCGAGCAGCAGCACGACCTGGGCACCAACACGGAAGGCCACTGACGCCAAGAGATCACCCCGCTGATCGGCCTCGGCCAAAAACCCCGGCAACTGGTTCGCGAGCTTTGCGAACTGCCCCAAGTTCACGAGCGAGTACAGATTGAAGATGTCCGCATTCGCGTGCCAGCCAGCCCGGTGCTGCGGGATATTCTCATAGGCGACCTCCAAGAGCTCGTGCGCCCGTTTCCAGCGGCCATGCAAGAACGCGCTAACGCCGCGGCAAGCGTGCACGAAGGCCACACCCTCCGAGCTGCCGCTGCGCTCAGCCAGGCTCTCTGCCATCTGGTAGAGCGCCAGTTCCCGCTCGCTTTCGGGTCCTCCTGCCGGTCCGCAGTGCGCAGCCTCGAGGGCGACGGCCCGCAGTTGCTGAAACTGATTGCCCCGCCTCAACGCCATGAGAACGTGCCTGGCCTGCAAGCACGCGCCAGCCATGACGTCGATGAAGTTCAACCCGAAGGAGGCCGCGTAGAGCGTCTCGACTCGCACCCGGTCAACGTCGCGAACCTCTGCGAGTTCGCGTTCCACGAAGCGCAAGCCGATGACACGCAGCCAGAAGCGGTACACGATGAGCAACACGAGCGCGCTTAGCGCCGACCTAGGCGAGCGCAGGCCCACGGAGGCGAGACTGCGGTGGATCAGCGTCGCACCCTCGTCCACGCGGCCCGCGTACAGCAGCTGCATCGCCGCCGCAGACTCTAGCTCGGAACGCTCGATGCCTGAAGTTTCTTCGGCTACCTGAAGATAGACACGACCGGCGTCGGCACCGCGACCGGCCCACTCGAGCACCTCGGCCAGTTGTCTGCGCGCGGTGCGCGCTTCGGGTGTCGCCGAGGGAATGGTTTCGAGCGCCAACCTGTAAAGCGTTTCAGCCCGATCGAACGCGAGCTTCTGGGCTGCCTGCTCGGCGGCACGCAAGGCGAAACTTCCGGCGCGCTCCGTGTCACCAGCGCCAAGCAGGTGGTCGACCAGCGCCTCGGTGTCGATCTGTGCTGCCGACTCGATTGCTCGCGCGAGCCGTCTGTGGTGGGCGCGCACGGTGCCCGCAGGGAGTAGCGTAACGAGGGTCTCCCGAATCCGATCGTGGCTGGTCTCGACCACCTCGCGGCCATCGCGCAGACCTACACGCACAAACCGACGCTCGCGCAGAAGGCCCAGGACTTCGTCCAGTCGGTCGTCGACGCTCGCAGCTTCGGCCAGGATTTCTGGCGACAATGGCCGTCCGCTCACCGCAACGAACTCGAGGACCCGTCGTGATTGTTCGTCTACATGCTCGAGCCGTTCGCTCACCATCTGTTCGAGTGTCACGGCCATCTGCAACACGTTTGACGGGTTCGACGAGGCTAGCTGTTCCAAGCTAACGCTGCACGCCAGCTCTTCAGCGAGAAACGCACTGCCGCCCGACTCGCGCGCGATCGCTGCGGCAATCCCCTGCGCCACTTCGCTATTCGAGCCGAGCCGATCGAGAGTGAGTTGGTGAACAGCCTCGGTTTCGAGCGGACCCACGGCGAGATCGTGCACCTGGGCGCCTTCGGGCCAGCGCCGCAAGAGGTCACGCAGGAACGGGCTCGTGTTCACGTCCGCGTCCCGGTACGTCATGACCAGGAGAACCGCAGGAGCCTTGGGAGGGCGAATCATTTCGAGCAAGAGTGATACGCTGTCCACATCGCCCCACTGCACGTCGTCCAGGTAGAGGACCACCGGCTGCCGTTGGGTCATTTCCGCCAGGAGATCGCGCAGCGCCTCGAATGCCAGCTGGCGGGTACGCAAGGGGTCGTTCTTCGACTCGTCACGCAAGTCAGCAATCACCTCC
>JADGRG010000732.1 GCA_017881145.1 Sandaracinaceae bacterium
CGAGCGCCGCACCGCCACCACGGCAGCCACCAGCAAGAACGCGCTCAGGGCTGCAAAGTAGGTGAAGAGCGACGCAAAGTAGGAGGCGCGGTAGAAGGGTGCGAGCACCAAGAGGCCGCCCGGGAAGTAGCTGTATTCGCCAACGTGCTGCGCCGGGACGGTCGGGTCTTTGACCATCGGGTGACGGCGCGCCTGGATGTTGTAGGTGAGGAAGCCCTGGAACGCGTAGGGGTCCTTGCCGCGCAGCACCTCGCGGACGTAGTGCCAGATGCCCAGGTAGTCGCTGGCCACCGGGTTGAGCCGGTCTTTGGTGCTGTTGAAGTTCCGAAAGAGCGCAGAGCTCAGCGGCCAGCGATCGAGGTGAATCTCGTCGGCCTCACCGACGTGTGCTGGCCTGTGCACCGCGTTCTCCAGGAGATCGAGGCTGTCGGTGCAGGGCAGCACCTGCTCCACCACGAAGGTGCCGTAGTTCGCGAAGAAGAAGTGGTAGCGCCACGAGAGCACGCTGCCGACGCAGAGCACGGCGATGAGCACCAACGCCAGGCGGTCAGGCCCGACCTTACGTGGCCGGGACCAGGCCTCGCCGACTCGACTGAACACGCTCTTCCACACGAGGTCCTCCGCGGGCAACCCAGCCGCCCCGCGGCCCGAGCCAGCCCGGCATCGGCGGTGACGGCAAATCGGCCAGCCTCTTAGCACTTCGCGCCGTAGATTTACTTGCCTACGAGGCCGGACCGCGCTGTGTGCCACAAAGCCGCCTGCAGCCGCGCCGTGATAGCCTGCCCTGCAATGACCGAGTCCGAGGTGCTGGAGTGCAGCGCGATCGAGCAGGCAGCGCTGCTGAAGCAGGGTCGCCTGTCGAGCGAGGAGCTGGTGCGGCTCTACCTGGCGCGCATCCAGCGGTACAACCCGCGCTTGTCTGCGTTCGTCGAGGTGTTTCCGAAGCGGGCTCTTTTGGCTGCGCGCAAGAAGGACGCCGAGCGCAAGCGTGCGCGCGGGCCGCTGCCGGCCTTTCATGGCGTGCCCATCGGCATCAAGGATCTCAACATCGTGCGCTGGACCCGGACCCGGTTTGGCACGCGCGCCATGCCGCATTTCGTGTTGCCGACCGACGACCACACGGTTGCGCCGCTGCGTCGCGCGGGCTTCGTGATCCTCGGCAAGCTCGCGACCTCCGAGGTCGGTGCGATGCCCGTCACCGAACCCGACATCCACCCGCCGACCCGCAATCCCTGGGCGCTCGGGCACAGCGCTGGCGGATCGAGTGGCGGCTCGGCATCGGCCGTCGCAGCGCGGCTCTTGCCGGTTGCACAGGGCTCCGATGGTGGCGGCTCGATCCGCATCCCCTCGGCGTTCTGCCATCTCTTCGGGATCAAGCCGTCGCGCGGACGCATCAAGAACCAAGCGGGTCTCGAGGACAGCCACATTCTCTACACCTCGGGGCCGATCACCCGCACCGTGGACGACGCCGCGCTCATGTTGGACGTGATGGCGGGGATCCTCGAGGGACGGCCGCATTGGGCGCCACCACCTTTGCGCCGCTTCTCGGAGCTGGCTCGCGAGCGGCCCAGGTCGCAGAAGATCCGCTTCACCACACAATCGCCGCTCGGCCCGACCCACCCCGAGATTGCAGCCGCAGTGGAGCGCGCGGCGCTCCTCTTGGCTGAGCTCGGTCACGACGTGGCACCGGCCGCGCAGCTGCCCGAATATACGTTGGAGGAATTCTTGCCGCTCTGGCAGCACCAGATCGCGAGCACGCCTTTTCTGCGCCTCGGCCGCGCGCAGCCCATCACGCGTTGGCTCGGCGAGGCGGGTCGCAGCTTGCGGCGCCAGGACGTCGAAGCGTTGCTGGAAACGCTCACCGCTCGTGCCGAAGCGCTGCTCTGCAGGACCGATCTCTGGCTCACCCCGACGGTCGCCGAGCCGCCGCCACCCATCGGCTCCTACCGTGAGCAGCCGCCGTCAGCTGCATTCGCCGCCGCCGGTCGGTTGGGCGCCTTCACAGCCATCTGCAACGTCACCGGCCGGCCCGCTGTGAACGTGCCACTCGGTCTGACCTCGGCGGGATTGCCGATGGGCATGCAGCTCATCGGCCCGCTCTACGCCGAGGGCGATCTGCTCGCGCTGGCTCGGCAGCTCGAAGAGGCGATGCCCTGGCGTGCCCGCCGCCCGCCTGACTTCGAGTGACGACGCACTGAAGAGCTGTCCAGAAATGGCTCATAGCGGCTTACGTCCTGCCAAAAAATCCTCGAAATACGAGAGTATTCCTGCGGTTTTTTCTGCGGGCGCGCTCGCTCTGCGCCGATTTCTGGACAGCTCTTGACGCACGTCGACGCGCTTTGCAGGACAGAGGGCTATCGACCGCCAGCACTCAGCCCTGGCAGAAGCCAGGGTCGTGGCAGCTGCCGTAGCGCCAGTGCGAGCTCACCAGCGTCCTGATAGCGCTCGCCGCGGGGCTTGGCCGTCGCGCGCAGGAGCAGGGCACGCAGCGCGGGCGTTTCGCGCAGGCCGGGATGGCGGCTTGCGAGCTCAGGCAAGGGCTCGGCCAGATGTTGGCGCAGGACCTGCGGCAGATCGCCCGTGAAGGGCGGCACACCAGCCAGCAGCTCGAAGAGCACGATGCCTGCTGCGTAGACATCCGTGCGCGCGTCCATGGTGTCGAGCGAGACTTGCTCGGGCGCCATGTAGGTCGGCGTGCCGAACGCAATCCCGCTGGTCGTTAGATGCGAAAAAGCGCTGCGTCCGTGCAGCTCGGTGTCCGGGGCGAGTAGCTTCGCAAAGCCGAAGTCGAGGATCTTCACTTGCTCCGCGAAGCTCGTGCCGCAATGCAAGAAGATGTTGTCTGGCTTCAGGTCTCGATGCGCGACGCCCATCGCGTGCGCGTGTGCCAGGCCCTCCAGCAGCTGCAGCATGAGGTCGAACGCATCCTGTTCTGGCAGTGGGCCCTCATCCAACGACGCGCGCAGCGTGCGTCCTTCCAGAAGCTCCATGACCAGATAGGGGCGACCTTCATGCACGCCGTGGTCGGTGACCAGCACGATGTTCGGATGTCCGAGAGAGCGGACCACGTGGGCTTCGCGATCGAAGCGCGGTCGCAACGAGGGATGCTCCGAGAGCTCGGCCTTCATCATCTTGATGGCGACCGCTTCGGCGCGTTCGTGATCCCAGGCTTCATACACGACACCGACGCCACCCGTTGCGAGCGCCAGCCGCACTTCGTAGCGCGCGCTGAGGAGCGTCGCGGGTGGCAAGAGGCCGGTGGCAGCGAGGTCCGTCATCTCGGGGCACACTCCTCGGCAGCGGGCTCGTGTCACGGTCGTCACGGTCGTCACGGGCCAAGACGCGCTCGGCAGGTCGTGCTCAGCGTGACATAGTCGGGCGATGGAGCGAACCGCAGCGACGCTGACGCTGGTGCGACACGGTGAGACAGAGGGTGTGTCGTCGATTCGGCTCTGGGGCGCGACCGACGTGGCGCTCAGCGAAGAGGGTCGCGAGCAGGTACGCAGAGCGGGGCTTGCTCTCGAAGGTGAACGCTTCACGCATGCGTTCACGAGCCCCTTGGGCCGCGCACGCGAGAGTGCGGCGCTGGTGCTCAGAAGTCGGGGGCCCGTGCCCGTGGTCGTGGATGAGTTTCGCGAGATCAACTTTGGCCGCTGGGAGGGCCTGACCTTCGAGGAAGTCGCCGAGCGCGATCCGGAGGGCTACGCGCAGTGGCAGCGCTCCGAGCTCGAGTTCCGCTTTCCGGACGGTGATCAGCGCAAAGAATTTCGGGAGCGGGTTCAGGGTGCCGGTCGCCGCCTCTTGGCAAGCGCCGGCGAGAACATCCTCCTGGTGGTCCACACCGGCGTGATCCGCGCGCTCCTGGCGGACCTGCTGGGGCTCGATCTCGCCCAGGAACGCGCGCTGGTGATAGGCCTCGGCAGCATCCACCGGCTGCGCTGGCAGCCCGAAGGCTGGCGCCCGCTGACCGGCTAGCTAGCGGCACCCGCCCTGCGCACTTCGCGACACAAGCTCCAGAAATTGTCGAGCGAGTGCTTGCCTTGGGACTTGCGCATGAGTGCAGAAGCCGTACACCTGCCTAATCTCTACGGGAGGCGTGTATGGCAGCAAAACCATTCAGTTTGAACCAACTTGGTATCGCAGCGCGTTGCTCTGGCGCAATCTCGCTCGCGGCCGCACTCGGGCTGGCTTTCGCGTGCAGCACGACGCCGCGACCTGCGAGTGATCTCGGCGGGGCGGCGGGTTTCGCGGGCTCGTTGGGCGGGGCTGGCAGTGCTGGCAACACGGCTTCCATCGGGTCAGGCCTGGGCGGCAGCGCGGCGGACTTCTGCAGCGCGCAGGTGGTGCTCAAGGCGCATTGCCAGTCCTGCCACGGCGCGCAGCCACTGGCCGGTGCGCCGATGCCACTTATCACCTGGAACGATCTGCAGGCGCCCTCCAAGAGCAACGTCTCGGTGAAGGTCTATCAACTCGTTGCAAGCCGCATCCACGACGCGCAGTCGCCGATGCCGCCGCTCAACCAACCACACATGAGCAGCGCCGAGATCGCAACGCTCGATGCCTGGATCTCCGGTGGGGCGCTCGCCGGGTCGAATCCTTCGTGCACCAGCAACCAGAACGTTGCAGCTAACGGCGGCGCAGGCGCAGGTAGCGGCGCAGCTAACGGCGGCGCGGGCGCGGCAGGCGGCGCTGGCGTTTCCGGCATGGCCGGCAGCGTGGCCACGGCGGGCGCGGGCGGCAGCGCCGGCAGCGCGGCCACCGCCGGCTCCGGAGGCACGACCCAAGCGAGCAGCGATTGGCCGGCGGACTGCGACCATCACTACACCTTCTTGGCGCACGGCCAATCCGGCGCGACCGACACCACGCCCTTCAACGTCTCGGGCGGGCCGGGCAAGGAGTTCTACGAGTGCTTCTTCTTCAAGGTGCCCTGGGGCACCGACCAAGTGCAGGCGCTGCAGTTCCGTCCCATCATCGACGACAAGCGCGTCGTGCATCACTACATCATGTACGCGCTGAATTCCGGCACCGGAACCGACGGCCAGGTCGGCGGTGCGGGTTGCTCGGCCGGTGCGTTCGTCAACGGCTGGGCACCGGGTGGTACGGGCGGCGTGCCGCTGCCGGCCGACGTCGGCCTGCAGATGCCGAGCAGCGGTGGCGCTCTCTTTGGGCTCGAGATCCACTACAACAACACGGCCGGCTACACGGACGCTCGCGACCGCAGCGGCCTCGAGATGTGCGTGACGCACAAGTTCCGCGCGCACACCGCTGCCGTGCACTGGTTGGGCTCGGAGCTGTTCTCGCTGCCCGCGCATCAGCAGACCAACGTCGTGGGTCACTGCACGCCCAACAACACGCAGCCGGTGCACATCCTCGGCCAGAGCCCACACATGCACAAGCTCGGCACCCACGCCCAGCTGGTGATCAATCGGGCCGGCGGCACGACGCAGGTGGTCCATGACATGCCCTTCAACTTCGCCGACCAGCAGGCCTACACGGTGAACGACATCATCGTGAACCCCGGCGATCAGCTCACCACGACCTGCACCTACAACAACACGACCGATGCGACCGTCAACTTCGGCCAGAACACCACCGACGAGATGTGCTTCAACTTCGTGACGGCCTATCCAGCGGGTGGGCTCACGAGCAGCGGGTTCCTGGGCGGCGGCGCGAACCACTGTCTGCAGTAGCTCTGGTACCGAGACTCTGCGACGGAACACTTCGCACGGGTCTCGGTGTATCGTCCCGCCGCAGATGGCGAGTCCCGAGTTTGGTCTGAAGAGCGATGCTCTGCGCGCTGCCCTGAAAGATGCGCTTTCAGGGCGGAGCGCCAAGCTTCGCGAGCTGCTATCTCGCCACGGTGCGATGCCGAGCGCATCGCCAAACCTGAAGCTGGCGGCAGCCTTCGGCGCCGAGGTGGCGCAGCTCGAAGGACGCGTCGCTACGCTCTTGCAGGAGCTTGGCAGCGACGATGCCGCGCCCGACACGGCGCAGGTCTTCTTACCGATTGCGGCTGCTCACGGCTGGGCAGCTTGTGTGCGTGCCGAGCGTGAGGTGGAACCGGCCTGGGCTGCGCTGGCAGAGCTCGCGGCGGACGAGCGTAAGCCGGTGCGTCTTGGGACGCTCTCTGCGTTGCTGACGATCGGCCTGCGCGAGCGCGGCGCCGATGTGCTGGTTACGCGTGCGCTGCACTGGCTCGACACCGAGACTCTCGAGCTGCGCTTTGGTGCAGCAGCCGGGATGCTCGATGTGCTCGCCGACGGGAGCGTGCTTGCGACGCTGGGTGATCAGCAGCTGCTGCTCGACTACCTGGGTCGGGTCATCGAGGAGATCACCGAAGCCAAGCGCGCAGCGGATCGTTCCGAGGGGCGGCGGCGGATCTTGCTCGGATTGCCGCGGATCTTCGCGGCGGTGATTGCTGGTCTGCGCAGCGAAGAGCGTGGTCTGCACTGGTTCGAAGGCGAGTGCACGCGCGCAACTCATCCGGACATTCGCGAAACGCTCTCCGATGCCATCGCTCTCTTGCGTCGCGGAGCGCGCGCCCAGCCGCAGTCGGTGGTCGACACGCTGCGAGCCGCGCTGGCAGCCAGCGCCAAGCCCGCGCGCGATGCGGCTCGGGTGCGCCCCGGAACTGGAAGTGGTCGTGGAAAACGCTCCCGGCGCATTCGCTAGTGACATACCCGCTGCGTCGGCTGTCCGCGTCGGCTGTCCGCGTCGGCTCTCCGCGTAGCGAGCGCCCCCCGATTGCGAAAGTGGTCGCAAGGCATAGACTGAAGCGCTGATGCGCAGGTGGCGAAGATGGCTCGGCGGAGTGGCGTGCGTGCTCTGTGCGAGCGCGTGCGGCAGTGGCGTTGGCTCACCGATTCGGGGCCCGGCCGTCGCCGCGCTCAACCCGGCGGATGCGGGCGCTGTGAGCGCGCAGCCGGATGCAGGCGGCGACGTGCCGGCTGGTTCGCACTGCGCGGCAGTCGCGCACTGGCCGGACAGTGCCGCGAAGGCTGAGCTCGATCTCATCGCAGCGCTCAACCGGGAACGCTCCGATAGGCACTCTGCATGTTTTGGACGGATGTCCGACACGACTTCCGGGCCGCAGCAGCCATCGCCGCTCTTGCCAGTGCTGCAGGTGACGGCTCTCCAGCTCGCACCCGAGCTGCGCTGCTCGGCGCGCCTGCACACTCAGGACATGCTGCAGCGGCACTTCGTGTCGCAGGTCAATCCTGATGGGCAAGACCCCGGCCAGCGCATGACGGCCGCGGGCTTCTCACATGGTCCCTTCGCCGAGGCCATCGTCGCGCACGCGACCGATGCCGCACATGTGCTCTCGAGCCTCTTGGCCGACGACCGAGTCTGCCGCTCGTTGAGCACCATGCAGCTCACCGCCATCGGTGTCGGGCACGACGAAGACCTCTGGACCCTGGATTTTGCCGGCCCGTAGCGGCCATAGCCCCCACATTCCAGCGCGTGCCCGCGCGTGAGCCGTGGTTGAGGTCCGAGGGAACTAGTAGGCTGTAGGATGCCGTCACGGTCAAAACCGCGCCCTCTCCAGGGGCTTCCCAGCCCTCGGCCGCAGGTCGTGGAGCTGCCGATCCCGGACTCGGATGCGGCACTTGTTGCAGCGCTCTGTGCTGGGCGCCACGACGCTCGCCGCGCGCTCTTCGTGCGCTACGCGGACGACGTGCAGCGGGTCCTCTACCGAGTGCTCGGCCCTGACGGCGAGATCGCCGACCTCATGCAGGACGTCTTCGTGGTCGCGCTCTCGTCCATCGGGCAGCTGCGAGACCCATCGGCGCTGCGCTCTTGGCTGACGGGTATCGCCGTCCACAAGGCGCGCAAGTGCATTCTGCGCCGCCAGCGCTGGCGCTTCATTCAGCTCTTCTCGCCTTCGGACCTGCCGGAGCGCGAAGCCGTCTTGCCGTCAGCCGAGATCAGCGAAGCGCTGCGCTGCACGTATGCAGTGCTCGATCAGCTCCCTGCCGACGAGCGCGTGGCATTTGCGCTGCGCTACATCGACGGCGCCGAGCTGACCGCCGTAGCTGCCGCATGCGGCGTCTCACTCGCCACGATCAAGCGGCGTTTGACCCGTGCACAACGTTCGTTCGCTCTGCTGGCTCAGAAGCATGAAGTGCTCGATGAGTGGTTGCAGAGGGGAGATAGCGCGCCATGACTGGCACTGGCCTGGAGCGACTTGGTGCGCAGATTGCGCGTGAAGAAGATGAGCTGCGGGCAGCCGCGCACGATTGCGACTACGTGCGCGAGCGCTTGAGCTTGTTGCCGCTGCCGCCGAGCGCGCGAGTCTCGCCACGCGCCCGCATCGCCGCCCGCATCGCCGCCCGCATC
>JADGRG010000733.1 GCA_017881145.1 Sandaracinaceae bacterium
ACGATGTCGACAGGGCGCTCGCCAAACTCCTTGACCATGGCTTCGGCCACGCCATGGATGGAGAAGTCCGCGT
Source organism: Sandaracinaceae bacterium (assembly GCA_017881145.1). GTDB lineage: Bacteria > Myxococcota_A > Polyangia > Polyangiales > JAFGIB01 > JADGRF01. Next base: position 74 of record JADGRG010000733.1, read on the forward strand.
GGTCTCGGTAGCGGCGGTTATCGCGAATCTCGGCGGGCACGTCGGCCATACTGTCGAAGTCGGCATCGAGCGCGTAGATGCGCTCGAACGCAAGCTGGCCTCCATCGCCGAACTCGAGCGAGCGCTGCATCTTCCCAAGCTTCAGGAGCTTGGTGAAGATCACGTAGGCCGGCGGCCAAGTGCCCACGCAGACGGTCGCGCCCGCTTGCGCCAGGTGCTTGGCGATGGCGAAACCGAAACCGCCGTCGTCGGCGACACCCGCCACGAAAGCACGCTTACCCGTCAGATCGATCTTCAACATGGCGCGTAGCAAAGCACGGAACGCCCCACGAAAACACCCCGAAAGCTCACTCGCTGCGAGGCTCCTGCGCCGTGGCCTGCACGATCACCAGTGCTGCGAATGCCACTACACCGAGGCTAACCACCACCCACGGCCACGGCATCTCGCGACCCGTGCCATAGCCGACGTCGAGCGTATCCGCTTGTATCGCTAGCAGCGCGACACTGTTGCTCACCACGTGAGCCACCAGTGTGACGAGCGTGCCGCTGCGTTGTGCGGTCCAGGCCAGGAAGAGCCCGAGCGGCAGCACGCCGACCACATGCACGGGATCGACATGAAACGCCGCAAACGCGCAGCCCGAAAGCCAGATGGCAAACGCGGAGCGTCCGGCGGCGCGCTGCAAGACGCCGCGGAAGATCAGCTCCTCGCCCGCGCCAGGCATGAGCGCGAACGCAGGCCAGAGCAGCCAGAGCGGCAATGAGCGCGCGATTTCGTGCAACGCCGGGACGACACCGAGCGTGAGCCCAGGCAGAAAACGCGAGAGTGACGCCATCAGGAAATCGCCGAGCGGACCGAGCATCACAGTGCCGACGGCCGCCGCAATGAAGACCCTGGGCCGCGCTGCGTAGAGGCCGAGTGTCTGGCGAACCGGGACCGCGAGCACCAGCGGCGTCAGGAATGCAGCCAAGAGCAGCACCAGCTCTGAAGCTAGCATCGACGGCACGATGACTCGCGCAGGCAGCACGGAGCTGCCAGCCAGAGCGTGAGCGTCGACATGCGTGAACGCGCGAGCCACGTCGACCGCGAGCTTGCCTGCGAGCTGGGCCACGACGAAGGAGACCACCACGATCATGATGGCCTGCGCGAGTGTTGGTCGATGCGCCCGCAAGCGTTCCCGCAGCTTGGCTCGCAGCGCAGCCTCCGAGTGGTCGTGGGGGTCGTGGATGGTCATGGCCCGCGCGCCGCACGAGCACGCTTCACTTGCGCCGGTCAGCAGGACGCTTTCTAACGCGGCGCAGCCAGCTCCGCCAGCCGGACGCCGCAAACCCAGGCCAGCTTGCCGCGAACGCGATCGCGCCTACAATCGCCCCCACGATGACCGACCCCGTAAGCCCTGCGCCCACCTCGATCCGGATGCGGATCCACCACAACGACGACTTCCGCGTGGACGGGATCCTGCGCTTGATCGACGAGGCTCGAAAGCCGGGCCCGCTGCCGAGCGTGCTCAAGACCATGTGCGAGCAAGTCGCGCTGATCGCTCACGCGGATATCGTGAGCGTCTACGTGCGCGAGCAAGGCAAGGACGGCGACCATCTGGTGATGCGCGCCAACGTGGGCTTTCCCAGCACTGCGATTGGCAACGTGCGCTTGCGGATGGGCGAAGGCATCGTGGGCACCGCGGCCGAGGTGCTGCGACCCATCTCCGCATCGATCGCAGCGGAGGACTCGCACTACAAGCACATTCCCGAGCTGGGCGAGGAGCGTTACCCCAGCCTGCTTGCCATCCCGCTCTTCGCGCGCGGCACCGTTGCCGGCGTGCTCGTCTTGCAGCGCGGCGAAGCCAATGCCTTCACCTACGCCGAGATCGCGCTGGCGACTGCGCTCGCCACCACCTTCGCTTACGCATTGGAGAGCGCACGCGCCGAGAGCACCGAGCTCGCCCCGCGTGCGGCGCGTTTGCTGGGCCTGCCACTTTCGCCAGGCGTCGTGCTGGGTCGTGTGCTGATGTTGGGAACGCTGGAAGCCATCCGCGAGCGAGCTTCGAACATCGCCGATCCTGCGCTGGTGGCAGAGCGCGCTTTCGAAAACGTCATCGGTATCGTGCGACGTGCCTTGCGCGAGATCGAGCCGAAGCTCGCCGACCCCGAGCTGCGCCGCCTGCGCACTTACACACTAATGCTCGACGACCAGCGCTTGCGCGACACCGTGCACGACGAGTGTGGACGGCTTGGCCTGGTGCCCGGTCTCAAGCAAGTGGCTCGCCAATATGCCATCGCTTCGTTCAGCGCGGGCGAACCCGATCCGCTGCTCGAAGAACGCGCCGCAGAGGTCGAAAGCCTCTGCCTCTTGGTCGCTGCCTGCGCCTGCGAGTTTCCGCTGCCAGGTGCTGGCTCCGTGCTGGTCGTCGCAGAAGGACTCACGGCGATGCTGGCGTTGACCGTGGCTGGGCTCAAGGGCGCAGGCATCGTCAGCGCCGGCTACGTCGATGCGAGCGGTCTGGGCGTGGCCGTGGCGAAAGCCGCGCAGATCCCACTGCTCTGCGACGTGCCCGGCCTCTTCGCTTGGGTCCGGCCAGACGACTCCGTGCTGGTCGACGCCAAAGACGGCGTGCTGCGCATCAACCCACCTGCAACGCAGATCGCCAGATACCGCCATGGCATGTGAGCGCAGCTAAGGGCGGCGGTGACGGAGCTCCCAACGGAGCTGGGGCTCGCCGGAGAGGCGAATGCGCATAGCCCGTGCTTCCTACGAGGTAATCCCGGGTTCGTCTGCGACCGCCCGCGGGTTCGCAGCGGCTCGCTACCTGGTGGAGTGTACGCTGCTGCTCATGGTCCAGGCGCGCCCGCACTGATCCAACGACGGACCAGCGAGAGCACGCACTCGGGCAGGGGCACAGGTCCAAACTCGCCCTGCGGCATGCGCGTGCCGGCGCAAGGACTATCGGAGGTCAGCTTCACGTAGAGGTAGCTCGCCTCTGGATTGCCAGGCGCGACCAGTGTGCCACCGCACGACTCCGCCGCTGGAGCCGCCCGGCCGACCAAGCGAGCCCACGCCGGTCCTGGCGAGAGCGGAAGACTTGCGAGCGGTGTGTGGCAGGACGAGCATTGCTCGTCGAACAAGCGCTGAATGGTGGCGTAGCTCGGAGCAGCCGCTGCATCGGCGCCGTAGCGCGCGCAGAGATAGGACGTGGCTCCCGTGTCTGGTGCGGCGGCGTCCTGCACCGCTGCATCGAGCGCGGGTTGCGAGGTCGCAGGCTGGGCTTTGCAGCCGCTCACTATGATTGCCGCCACGACGGCGCAGCACATCCGTGCCCAGGCTGACGGTTTCCGTGACATCGACCTCCGTTAGCGCGCGCCATAGGAAGAAGCAACCGGCGGTCAAACCAGCCCGCGGCGCTACGGTCCAACATCGAAATCGATCGATGCGAGCGAGGTGGTTGTATCGCCGCGCAGGTAGTAAGCGATGTAGCTTCCCGTTGGAATCGGCCACGCACCAGCGCCCACCGAAATCCCGTCCAAGACGATGGTTGCCGCGGTGGGCGCGACGGTCGCCGCTTGGGTGCCGCCGACGTACTTCCACAGAAGCGGCTGCGGTCCCGGTGGCGTCGGACCACTCGCCGTATCGCTGTAGGTGCCCCAGCTGACGCCCGCATGATCAAGCGCATCGATGATGGTTGGCAACCATGCCCGACCGCAGCAAGTGCCGGAGGGACCCCGTGAACCTCGGGCGCGTTCGCTGTGAAAGTGCGTTGGCCGCGCGCCCGAGGCTTGTGGTACACCATCAGTGTGGATCGCGGCGCGCTCTTTCGTAGCATTCCTCTCTTCGAGGGGCTGGCAGAGAACGACTTGCTTGCGCTCGCAAGCCACGCCAGTGAACGCAGCTTCCGAGCCGGCCAGATGGTCTTCCATCAAGCTGCAGGGTCCGCTCATCGTCATGAGCCAAAACCGGCAAACGCTCAAAGATCGCGCGCAGGCAGAGACGGACTACAAAGTGAACCTCAAGAACGAGGTGAACATCGAGACTATGCTCCGCGAGCTGGCCGAGCTGCGAGCTGAGGTCCGCGCACGGCAGATGGTGCAAGAGCGCGAGTCGAATCCGGCCTGAGCCATCGGTCGGGCGCGCTGCAGCTCCAGAATGTTCGACGCCGTAGCAGGGCTCGTCAGCTGGTCTTGGTCTTGTCGAGCCGCAAGACTTCCCCTCGTTCGTCGAGCTCGGTGCCGACGCGCAGCCGATCGAGGTAGCCCTGGTACACAAAGGAGCGGTCGCGCTTCCGGCCCGTAGTCTCGACGAGCACGCCGGCGGCCACCAACAGCTCGGTCGCGCGGCCGGCCGTGGGCTTCGTCGTCTCCACGAGCTTCATGACAGAAGCGACCGTCACCACCGGGTGGCGCGGCAGCAGCTCGAAGAGTCGCAGCGCCGCGATCGACATCCCCTCGTGCGCGAGCACGCGCGTGCGATCTGCAGCGACGAGCGCAAACAGCTCACGCGCGGACGCGACCGCCTCGTCGGCAATGGTCGCCACCCCTTCGAGGAAGAAATCGAGCCACCCTTCCCAGTCACCATCGAGGCGCACGGCGTTCAGTCGCCGGTAGTACTCCTCGCGATGCCGCTTGAAGAAGAGGCTCAGGTACAGGAGCGGCTTCGTCAGCAGCTTCCAGTGCTCTAGCAGCAGCGTCACAAGCAGGCGTCCGATGCGGCCGTTGCCGTCGAGGTACGGGTGGATCGTCTCGAACTGCACGTGCAGCAGCCCGGCGCGCACGAGCGGCGGCAGCGTATCGTCGGCGTGCAGGTACTTCTCGAAGGCGCTCAAGACCTCACCCAGCGCGTGCGGCGGGGGCGGCACGTACATCGCGTTTCCGGGGCGGGTTCCGCCGATCCAGTTCTGACTGCGCCGCACCTCGCCCGGGTGCTTCTCAGCCCCGCGCACGCCGCGCATGAGCAGCCGGTGTGTCTCGTTCAGCACCCGCATCGAGAGCGGCAGGCCCTTTGGATCGGCGAGCTGGGTGCGCGTGAAGGCGAGCGCTTCGAGATAGTTGCCGACCTCTTCAACGTCGGCGTTTGGGTGCGCGCTAGGTTCGGCGCCCTCCTGTGCCTCAAAGGTGAGCAGGTCGACGAGCGTGGCCTGGGTGCCCTCGATCTGCGACGAGAGCACCGCCTCCTTGCGGACGAAGGCGTAGATGAACCAGTCGAGCGAAGGGACCATCTCACCCGCCAGCTCAAGGCGGACAAGCGCCTGCTCGGCGGTGCGGATGCGTTCGGTGAGAGCGGCATCGACGACGATCGGCGGGTCTGCGGGCGGCAGGGCATGCGGGATGAAGGCCGCGACCTCCTCGCCGCCGACGGTGGCCCGCTCGTAGCGGCCTGTCGTTCGCTTGGGCATCGTTCTCTCGCTGGGAACGCGCACTTGACCTGGCTCGCCGCTTTGGAAAGCTGACGTTACTAGGGCGGTGCGCTAGGAACGTAGCCTTGACTAACGGGTACCGTTAGTCAAGGAATCTTTACTAACGGCCTCGCTACAGTGGCTGGGGTCGCTGCGTTGCCGAGCGCCAACACACCCGATGCCCGAAAGTCGGGCTACACGCACTTTCACCGCGTGTTCAAACAGAGTCTGGGCTGCTCGCCCGCCGAATACCTGCGACGACGACGCAACCGCACGAGCTGACACGGCGATCAGTTGAACAGGCGCGTCCAGATGTTGCCGTTGACGCCGCTTGCGCCTGCGGCATCGCGGAAGTCGATGAAGACCACGCTGAGCTGGTTCGTGGTCGACGCGGCCAGCGCCGTCGGTGACTGACTGTCGGCCGATGCACCCGCTGCAGGCGAACCCGTGTCGATGTCCGCACGCAACACCGATGCGTCGGGGCGCCAGGTGTTGCCGCCATCGAGCGACTGGTTCGCCAGGATTGCCGCCAGCGGCGAACGCGGGTCGCGCCAGGTGACGAACACGCGAGAGCCCTGCCCGAATGCGACCGACGGTGCATAGGCGGCCACCGCGCCGAGGCCGTTGCCCGTGTCGACACGCGGCGTCGAGACCGGCCAGGTCATTCCCGCATCGACCGAGTGAGTGAAGCGGATGTTGGGCTGACCGCTGCGGCGATCCTCCCAGCCCACGATCACCGTGCCGCTACGAGCGGCGAGCGACGGCGCCGACGCATCCGAGAGAGTTCCGTCGGGGTCGACGATCTGGCCGTCGTTCTTGCCGGCGATCTGGGTCCAGGTCACGCCCGCATCGCTGCTGGCTGCGACCCGGATGGTCTTGGCGGCGGCGCGTAGGTCCGCCCAGCCGACGTAGACGTTGGTGCCTTCGGCAGCGATGGTGATCTGCTCGGCGCTGGCATGGGCCACGGTCGTGGGTTGCAACACCTGGGTGTTGCTCATCGCCGACGGCGAGCCCGTCAGGCTGATGCGCGCGACGTAGGCCTGCGCGAGTCCGCTGGTCCGCTTGTCGCGCCAGGCGACATACACCATGCCAGCACCATCCGTGGCGATCGCAGGTTGCTCGCCGAGACCCGAGCCTGCGCCTGCATTCACCTGAATCGGCGTCGCGCGCCAGGTGGCGCCGCCGTCTAGCGAGTAGGTCAGGCGCACATCGCGCGTCGGCGTCGCGGCTGGACCGCCGACCTCGCTCCACACCACGGCCAGCCAGTCCTTGTTCGCGCCACTGAGATCCGCTTTTGCGACCACACCGATCGACGAGAAGCAGTCGATGCCGGTGCTACCCGGATTCCAGACCTGCACCGCAGGTCCCCAGGCTGCGTAACTGCTCCCTGTGGATGGGACCACGTTGATGCGGCGGTTGCCGGCGCTGAAGAGCGAGTACGAGAGGAAGGCGCGACCCTTGCGCATGAAGATGTGCGGCTCGACGCTGCTCGCTGCCGTTGCAGCCACGTCCGCGACACCCCAGCTCGTGCCGCCGTCGGTCGATGCGCGCGTGTAGATGAGCGCAGAGCCGGAGCGACTGTTGGAGTAGGCCGTCACGAAGTCGTCGCCGACTTGCGCCGTGCTGAGCTGGAACGACTCTGCGGCGCCTTGTGCCGGCAGGTTGGTCGCATCGACGCGATCGAGGCGACGCGGCGCGCTGGACGCGAACACGCAACCTTCGTCGACGCTGCCATTGCAGTTCTCGTCGGTGCCGTTGCCCGCAGCGGTGCCATTGCAGATCTCCGCCGCTGGAGTCACGCCGCCGAGGCAGAGCACCTGATCGGTCGTGGCATTGCCGGGTGTCACTGGAGCACAGGCGGTCAGGCCCTGTTTGCAGATACCAACGGTCGAGCCGCAGGACTTGCCCACCGCCGAGTCCTGCAGGTTGTCGTCGATGATGCCGTTGCAGTCGTCGTCCGCGCCGTTGCAGAGCTCATTCTTCGGATCCACCTCGCCCAAGCAAGCGATCTTGTCGCCGGCTTCTGGCGTGTTGCCGGAGAGCGTCACGTCTTGGTTCAGCGCATTCACGCAGGCACGCTTGCCAAACTTGCAGACGCCGGTCTGCGACACTCCGCACGCCGTACCGGTGCCGGGCAGATACCCGCCGGTTGGAGCGTTATCTATCACGCCGTCGCAGTCGTCATCGATTCCGTTGCAGGTTTCGATGGTCGGCTGGGTCAGGGGAACGCAGGTGTTTTTGTCGGTGGTGAGGTCCTTGCCGGTCTGCGGCATGCACCGATAGGCACCGGCTTGACAGGCACCGGACATGCTGCTCGTACAGCTGCCACTGGAGTCGGTCAGACTATCGTCGATGATGCCGTCGCAGTCGTCGTCGAGTCCGTTGCAGGTCTCGAGCGCAGTCGGGAACACGGGGCACTTGTAACAGGCACTCGAACCCACCTGCCGGTACCCGGTGGGGCAGCTATCGATCGCACAGTTCGAGATATCGCAGCTGCCGGGAGTCACCACGTTGCACTTGACGTTGGCCGCTGGATAGAAAAGCGTGCAGCTGCAGCCGCAGACCCCGCAGTTGGTCGGATCGCTTGCGAGGTTGAAACCCTCGTCGATCCGACCATTGCAGTTGTTGTCCTTGCCGTCGCAGACCTCGGCGCCGCTCGGCGTGCAAGCATAGCTGCAGCCCTGCTTGGTGTTGGCCAAGTCGTAGTGCCCACTCAGGCACTGTCCGAAGTTGCAGGTTCCGTTGGCCTGACACACACCCGTCGCAAAGGGGAAGTTGCACTGCGATGAGCAGTTGTAGTTGCAGCCATCCTGAATGTTGCCGGTGTTGTTGATGAACCCGTCGAAGCACTTGCCCGGAACGCAGGCTCCGCTCTTGCACTCCGGCTGAGTGTTCAGAAACGCTCCATCGCAGGAGTGTCCACACGCGCCGCAGTTCACAGGGTCGCTGGAGAGGTCCGGCGTTATCTTGCCATCGCAGTCGTTGTCGTGACCGCAGGTGTCCTTGCCGCCGTTAACCAGCACACACTCGCAGTTGGGAAGCGGCTTCGACTGATCCGGACCAAAGCCTTGATCACAGACGGGCTGGCAAACACCCTTGACGCACTTGGCGATGGCATTGCCGAAGCGGCAGGCGTTGCCGACCGTTCCGCAGTTCATGGAGTCATTCGCAAAGTCGCAAGCGTCGTTCGCGTGGCTTGGCCCGAGACAGGCGACGTCAGTGCCGGTGCACTGCGTGGCCTTATCGGCCGTCTTGACGCAGTAGTACTCACAGCCGTCGCCGGTAGCGGTGCTGACGTCGCCGTTCAGGTCGTAGTAATTGGCCGCGCAGCTATAGGCGCAGACGCCGAACACGCATGCCGTGTTCGCGCCCGGCACGGTCGCGCAGGCGCGTCCGCATGCTCCACAGTTGCTCGGGTCCGTGTTCGTGTCACGCCCGTAGCACTGGATGAGAGCGTTGAGGCCTCCATCGGGCAGTGCAGCATCGAAGCCGGACGAACCGAAGCCACCGCCGCCAAAGCCCGGAGAGCTGAAGCCGGCATCGCTGCTGACGGCTGCATCCGACCTCTTTGCGCAGTTGAAGCAGAAGGGATCGACCCTGCAACTCTGCAGGCATGCCGCCGCTGCGCAGACCAGCGCAGCCATGGATACCTGCGAAAGCCAAGAACGCCGGATCACAGGGAGCGCTCCTTGCGGGCGATCGTGCTTCTGCGGCGCCAGAAGAGCGCGAGCCCAACCAGGAGCCACGGGCTCGCGTCAACGCCGCTGCGGCCAGACGCCGGAGCGGCCGCACAGGAAAAGCCACCGCCGCCAGTCGCGACGGCGTAGCGGTTGTGCGAAGTCGTGGTGCCGACAGTGCCGGCGGCGCCCTGATTGCCGACGCCCGTGCCGATGCCGGCGCCCGTGCTGCCATCGACACTGCCACCGAGGCCAAGCGGCTGGCCGCTGCTCCCGCCGTCGGGCAGAGCTCCGCCCGCCGCGCCCGCCGCGCCCGCGCCGCCCTGGCCGTTGCCGCCGTTAGCTGCGGCACCGTCGCTCACCATGCCGCCATCCGCAAGCGACGGTGGCACACAGTAGCCGGAGACGCAGACCAGGCCTCCGGGACAGCTCGAAAACTCGCTCACGGTGCAAGGCACACTGCACTGCCCGAGTTGGTTGCACTTCTGGTTGGGGTCCGGACAGGGCCCGTCCGTATCGGGCTTTCCGTCGCAGTCGTTGTCCTTGACGCTGCAAACCTTGGCGCGCGGCGGCACACCGCCGCTGCACTTGAGCGCGGCTGCGCACTTGCTACCTTGCACACAGAGCACCTTACCGGGGCGGCACTCTCCCAAGAGCGGCAGCATCAAGCCTGACGGACTACCCTCGGGGACGCAGTCTGCGCCGGTGCCGGGCACGTGGTCGTCGACCACGCCGTTGCAGTCGTCGTCCACGCCGTTGCACGATTCGGCGCTGCCGGGCACCTCGCCGACGCAGACCTTTTGGTCCGCAGCATCGCCCTTGTTACCGGGGATCGAGGTGTTCTGGCCGGAGCTGTTCACGCAGTGCAGAACACCCTGCACGCAAGCGCTGTTCTGACAGATCGCCGAGTTGACCAGCGTCGCACCACATGGGCCACCGACGTCGACGGGATTGTCGTCGATCACACCGTTGCAGTTGTCGTCCTTGCCGTCGCAATACTCCACACTACCGCCAGACGCGCCGGAGCAAGCGATGATACCGTTCTTGCACACGGTGGTGCCGGCTCCGCAGACGCTGGTGCAGGCAGCGCCGACGCCCGGCAACGTTCCGTTGTCGACAATCCCGTCGCAGTTGTCGTCCTTGCCGTTGCAGGTCTCGGCCTGCGGCACGACCTCGCCGATGCACGCCAGCTTGTCCGTGCTGTCCGGCGGGTTGCCCGGCAGCGAAATATCCTTACCCTGGCTGTTCTGACAGTAGCTGGTGCCAGGCGCGCACGTGCCAATGCCCCATTTGGCAGGAAAGCTTCCGCAAGGCTGTCCGACGTCGATTGGGCTGTCGTCGAGCGTGCCGTTGCAGTTGTCGTCCAGACCGTTGCACTTCTCGGGCAGCGGGAACGCAAAGCCCACGCAGACCTTGGTGCCATTGATGCAGAGCTCGTGACCGCCGCCGCAACTGGCGATGTTCTGCGGCGTGCAGTTGGCGGATAGGTCCGTGGGGCTTTCGTCGACCACGCCGTTGCAGTTGTCGTCCAGACCGTTGCAGAGCTCGGCCGAAGGCGCCACTTCACCGACGCAAACTTTGCTGTCGTTCGCGCCACCCACCACACCGGGCTTGCTGGTGTCCTGCCCCGAGCTGTTCTGGCAGACCAGGATGCCCGGCTTGCACACGCCCTTGGCCCAATCCGACGGAAACGATCCGCAGGGCGTGCCCACGTCGGTCGCGTTCTCGTCTATCACACCGTTACAGTTGTCGTCCTTGCCGTTGCAGATCTCCGGTTGCGGCGCGACGCTCTGCACGCAGACCAGCCCGGCGGCACCTGCGCACTGTACCTGCGCCTTACAGATGCCGAGCGTCGAGG
>JADGRG010000734.1 GCA_017881145.1 Sandaracinaceae bacterium
ACGTTGAGTGGGTTGTGGCACTGGTTGCAGGCGGCCGTGGTGACGATGCCGCGGGTCTCGGTGACCGCGCTGCCGTCCGGCCGGAAGTTGAAGAGCGGGTTCGCGACATACTTGGCGTTCTGATAGGCGCGCTCTGCAAACGCGCCGACGGTGTGCGTCTTGGTCGCGTCGTAACCGGCTGGTAACGCCAGCGTGAAGCGATAGATGTAGGTGCCTGCGGCAGGATCGATCTCCGCCCAGGTGCCGTCATTTTCGGCCTTCGGCTGCGTGGCCGTGGTTCCCGCTGGGATGCTCGCCACCAACGCGGTGTTGTAGGGCTTGTATTGGCCGACGACGCTGCCCGTGCCGCCCGTGCTCTCGAGGTAGGCCAGGGTGAAGCTCAGACTGACTTGGCCCTCGGTGTAGAGGCCCACCCGGTCGAGGCCGCGTCCGGCCGCGTCGCGAATGGTGAGGCTCACCACCGGATGGAGATCTGCAGGCACCGTCACGGCGGTGATGGCCACCTGCAAGCCAGCGCCCACCAACACGCGGGGTCCACCCGGTGCACCGGGCGCGCCAGGCAAGCCGTTGGTGCCATTGGTGCCGTTCGCTCCATTGGTGCCATTGGCGCCGTTCGCGCCGTCGGTCCCGTTGCTGCCGTTCCCGCCGTCCTTGCCGTTGGTCCCGTTGCTGACAGTGACTGCGGTTCCGTCGTCACACTTGATCGTCTTGGTGCCGTCGCTATTCGCGACGACGCTGCAACCGTGTCCGCTGGTTCCCGCTGGCAGGACTGCCGTTGTCCCGTCGTCGCAAATGATCGTCGCGCCAGCCGCACTCACGTCCGCACCCGCGTCCGTGGTGGTCTGCACTGTGCACGAGCCACCTTTGTCGCCTTTGTAGACGTTGCAGCCTGAGCAGACCAAGAGTGCGAGCACTGAAGGCAGCGCGATGAACGCGAACAACGAAACCCGAAAACGTTCTTGCATGAAAACCTCGAACCGGTTGGCGTTCCTTATATGGTCAAGCATTCGCCGCAGCAACCAGATATTGGCCGCGAAAAGCCAGTGAATACTTACGCACCGCGAGTGGCCGTTGCGCAACACTTTGTGAGAGCCGTCGATGGCGCATGAGTTGCGCGCGACCAAGAAAACCCGCGCACATTTTGCGATGGCGTGCTTTGCTCTTGCGAAGCATGCCTCTTGCGTTTATCTCAGCCCTATTCGCGCAGGTATACAGATGAGATTAGGTCGGATCCTCGTATCTGGCGCGTGCGTCGCGCTCTTCGTCTCCTTCTGTGTCGGCTGCGAAGGACCTACCGGTCCAGCGGGCGCGCCGGGCAAGAACGGGACGGTTGGCAAGCAGGGCGACGCAGGGGTCGTCGGTGCGCCGGGTCAGCCGGGAGCCAACGGCACGGACGGCCTCGAGGGACCCGCAGGCCAACCTGCCGGGGTTCCGCTCGCGCTCGAATCGAATGGCTTGGTCGGCGTCGTGCGCGATCCGAGCGGACAGACTCTTCCCAACGGCACCATCTACCTCGTGCCTGCCACGGATGTAGCAGCGCTTGCCAAGACGGCGCTCGACATCACGGTCTCACCGACGGACGCCAAAGCGCTCGCGACCGATGAGCCGCTCGAAGATTTGCTGGATGCGAACGCGAGCACTTATACGAGCACCAAGGTGGGTGCCGATGGCTCCTACCGCTTCACGGCGCTCGCCTCCGGAAGCTACTTCATCGTCTTCGAGCCGGCCGCAGCGGATGCCTACCACCTGCCCGGTGGAGACCACTGCCGCCAGGCCACGGACACCAAGTCCTTGATCGGCACGCAGCTCGATCTGCGCGTCAGCGGACGCCAAAGCGACAAGGCCACCTACGTTGGCTCGACCGCCTGCTTCGGCTGCCACGGCCGCCATCGCAGCATGCGCAGTGCGCATCGCCTGGGACTCGAGGTGCCGGGCGTGCGCAGCGCATACCAAGACACCACCCATTGGCCAGCGTTCGATGCAGGGCTGCAGTCCTTCACGTCTGGCACGAAGCTCTATTTCTATGGCTGCTCGGCCGCAGCGACTGGCGATGCGAAGTGCCAGGTTTCCGCGACCGACCCGACCGTCGCGACTCCCGCCGCTGTGATCAGCTTCGAGCTACGCCTCGCGCATGACGCCACCGTGCCGCACGGCGAGCCGGGCGAATACACGATGGAGATCGTCAATCGCCTGGGTTCCGGCAGCACGAAGTATCCCGTCGTGCTCACCTACGGTGGCTCAGTCTACCGCCAGCACTATCTGACTCGCCGCACCAACGCGAACGGCACGTTCAGCTACTACGTGCTGCCGCTCCAATTCAACACCGAGGGCTCCAACACCTACCCGTCGTCGGATGACTGGGTCTGGAAGGACTACCACTCGGAGGCTTGGTACGACTTCGCCAACTCCAAGTTGGCGGAGCCGGGCAACGCCAGCGCCTTCGACAACAACTGCGCGGGCTGCCACATGACGGGCTTCAAGCTCACCGGCAACGCGACCGATGGTTGGAACGCGCACGCGGTGGGCGACGCCAACGCCGAGTTCGACTTCGACGGCGATGGCAAGCGCGAAGAGATCAACACCGGCTGCGAGGCTTGCCACGGGCCAGCGTCGGAGCATCTGGAAGCGAAGGTCCGCGGGGTGCGCATCGTATCCCCGAGCCTGGTCACACCTGAACGCTCCGCGCTGATCTGCGGACGTTGCCACTCGCGACCCCAAGGCATCGGCGGCGGTGGAACGGAAACGCCGCTCTCGAGCGATGGCCTGATGGCACGCCCCGGGATCCGGCGCTCGGACTTCGCAGCCGGCTTCACGACCCGCGTCGACGGCGCGGCGAGCGATTTCCACGCCAGTGGTGACTCGAAGTCCAATCACCAACAATACACGGACTTCGTACGCTCGAAGATGTATCGAAATCAGAGCGTGCTGATGACTTGTTCGAACTGCCACGACGCGCACGGCAACGATGACAACGAGCACCAACTGCTGAAAGCACAGACCGACAACAGCGCGTGCACGGCCTGCCATAACGCCGAGGAGTTCACCTCACCGCGCAAGCACCTGCTGAAGCAGGTCAACTACGATCACGCAGGCGTCGAAGACACGGCGATCCACTGTGTCGATTGCCACATGGTCGGCACCGTGGCCGCAGGCGCACGACGCCCCGGCCTCGTGGATCTCCTGCCGGTAGGAGCAACGCCGGTTGCCTACTACCAGGGCGACATCGCGTCGCATCGCTTCACGGTCACACGCCGCATCGCAGTCGATCTACAGCCGGTTGCGGCCACGCAGCAGTGTGCAGCTTGCCACGGTAAGTTCTTCCCCAACCCCTAAGCCGCCGCGAGCGACAGTCTGCACATGGAACCCTGGGCTCACCGCGGTCGATCGACGCCTCGAAGCTCTCGCCAAGCCGAGCGCAGGGCGTCGTGGCGTGTCGCGGGTGTGCTGCTCACGGCGGCAGTCGTCTTGGCGTCCTGCTCGGTGCGCAGCGCTCCAACCTTCGTCCCGCAGTTCTCGGCGGACGTCGAGCCCATCCTCAGCGAACGATGCGCGAGTTGCCACAGCGGAGGCTCTCCGGCCGGAGGGTGGTCCTCGGAGAGCTACATTTCCGCGATCGGCTGCACGGCAGATGGTGGTGCGCCCGTGCCCGTGACCAAGCCGGCGGACGCGACGGCGCCGTTTCTGAAGGTCCTCACCCAAGCCGATCACGAGAAGCTTCTGAACGCCGACGAGCGCTCGATGCTCAGCCAGTGGATCAAGTCAGGCGCTCCCTCGCTCGACAGCCTGATGCATCCGGAGGGCTGGGCAGATCCACGGTCTACGAACTGGCACGGTACGGCGCTGCGAGGCGAGCGCTTCAAGCGAATGCTGGACTATCGCGTGCCGGGAGCCTGCGGAAGCTGTCACATCGGCGCGCCTTCGCAGAACCCCAAGCTCACGCCTGGCCCCGTCAAGGCTCCCGCCTGCACGACCTGCCACACCGAGCCCGGTGGCGTGCTGGCCTGTAGCACTTGCCACGGCGACGGGACGCGAGCTTCACCCCCGCGTGATCCATGTCTGTTCCCGAACGGCCCCAAGGCCTATGCGCACACCGCGCACTTGCAGGATTCGAAGCTGCGAGTCGGGCACCTGGAGTGCACGACCTGCCATCCGACGGTCGATCGCAAGAATGTGATCTCCGGCCTGCACGCCAACGGCGAGATCGATGTCGTCATCGACAAGACGCTCGGTGGGCCTGACGCTGCCTACGACCGGACCACGCACACCTGCACGGTGGCCTGCCACACCCATAAGGGCAATCGCGAGCATCCGGACTGGAAAGAGCCCGGACCGCTGACCTGCAACGACTGCCACACGGCGCCCCCGGCTTCTCACTACGCGGGCAAGTGCAGCAAGTGTCATCCCGGCGTCAACGACATGGGCACGGCGATCCTCGACAAGACGTTGCACATGAACGGCCAAGTGAGCCTCGGTTCCGACGGGAGCGGTCGCTGCGGCACTTGCCATGGCACCACTAACGTCAGCGGCGGCCCCTGGCCTAGCTCGGGCGCTCATCCCGCGCACTACGCCCCGCATCTCACGGTGCAG
>JADGRG010000009.1 GCA_017881145.1 Sandaracinaceae bacterium
ATAGGAGATTCCGCGCTCCGCCACCAAACGCACACGTAGCTCGGGCTGGGTTGCGCTCGCCTTCCAAGTCGAGTGCGCCTGCCGCGCTTCTTGATAGAAGCGCTCGAAGGGGCGAGCCCACGGCCCCGGAAACCTCAGGTAGATGCCCTGCAGCATGCTGGCGCTGACGCAGTAGACCCCGCCTTGCAGCACGTAGCGCTGCTGCGGACGGAGATCGAAGTAGCCCGGCAGGCGCAGGGAGTGGATCCCGTAGTATTCGGGCGATCCCGTGCCGAAGTAGGAAAGATAGACACGTTCTTGCGGCGCCGAACGCTGCTCTCGATCGAGCCAACGCTTGAGAGTCGGCAGGTCCTGGCCCCAGTCGAGCGACGAGTCGACGAGGTGCCGGTAGCCGTGCTTCGGGCCACCGACCAAGAGGTTGAAGAACGCCACATAGTACGGATAGATCGATAGCGCTGCGACCACCGTCAGTGCCGCCGCGACTAGCGGCAGAGCACGCAGCCAAAGACGTGCCTGCCGCAAGAGGAGCGCGCTGGCACCGGCGAAGAGGAAGAGCACAGCGTAAAGCGGCAGCAAGTGCCGCTGGCCGATGTTCAACCCGCTGGTCACGCAAGCCGCGCCGTAGACGAGCGCTAGCGCGAGCGGCGCAACCAACTCGCTCGGTGCTGGCACGCGCAGCAGAGCGTTGGCCTCTTCGGGTTCCGCTCCGACTGGCACTCGGCGTCTGGCCAGAGCGTAGGAGATCGGCGCCGCCGCCATCAGCAGCAACGTCGGGATGGGCGTCTTGATCGCGAACGCGTAGGGGAAGAACCACCAAAGGCCACGAAGCGTGTATTGCCCTGCGACGAAGCCCACGCGTGCGCTGCTGAGCTGCAACGAGTAGGTGAGGCCTTCGACAAAAGCCCGAGGCAAGAGGCCGGAGCGCGCCATGCCATCGAGCACCCAGGCTTTGAGATGAGAGCCGTGCAGCAGCGAAAACCCCGGTGCGGTGAGGACAACTCTGCGCGCCTCGACGGCGCCGACCGGCTGGTAGCTGAAATTGTAGGTGAGCCAGAGCACCATCAGCACAACGACCGCGTGAGCGAGGGCAAGCAGCGCAAGGGTAGAGCCGCGGCGCCACCAGCCTCGGACCCCGGTGATTGTCCCGAGCGCTACAGGCGTTGCATCGTGGAAGAGCAAGTCAGCGCCGACCACGAGGACTGCGATGGGGAGGATCGCGAGCCACGACATCTTGGTGATCACCAAGAGCGAGATGCTGAGCGAGCTGGCCAACAGGTTGCGCAAGGAGACAGCGCGACACAGGCGCGACATGAAATAGGTGGATGCGACGAAACCGAGCGCCGCGGCCATGTCGGTCGTGACCAGCGCACCGTGCGCGAGCACTGTGGGATCGAAGACGAAAAGCAGCAGCGTGAGCAGACCACCTGCCAGCCCAAAGAGCTGTCTGGACCACGTGAAGAGAAGAGCTCCCAGCAGCACGCTGAGCAGCGCGGTCATGGCTCGCGCCGACAAGAGCATCGATGCGGCGGAGTTGCCCGATCCGTGCAGGAAGTCCCGGCCCAGGGCCCACATATCGGAACCGCGATAGCGCGGCGCGCGCAGATCCGGAAAGCGCAGATTGGAAAATCGAAGCGGTAGCGCCGCCCACACTTGACTCAACACTCCGTTCTCCGGCACCTGCAGATACTCCCGATGGGTCAGGTGCAGATAGCCGCTGGTGAGATGGTAGGTCTCATCGAAGCAGGGCGAACGCTGCACGCTCGCGCTGAGCGCCAAGACCAAGTAGGCGCCAAGCAGGAGCGCGACGACCAGCTTCCAGCGTCTGTGCAACCACGCTCGGAAGCGACCTTCGAGGCTGGGCTCCGTCGACTCCGGGCTCATCGCCGGCGAGTCTGCCCGAGGCTAGCTCAGCGGGCAAACCTTACGCCCGGAGCTTCGTGGCCGGACTCGACCACGTATTCGGCGTAGCCGCCATTGTAGGCGTGCACACCTTTTGCGCTGAGCTCGAGCACGCGGTTGGAGAGCGCGCGCAGAAACTGCCGGTCGTGGGACACGAAGAGCATCGTCCCCTCGAAGCTCGCGAGCGCACGCATCAACATCTCTTTGGTCGCGAGATCGAGATGGTTGGTCGGCTCGTCGAGCACCAAAAAGTTCGGCGGATCGAAGAGCATCCGCGCCAGCACCAAGCGCGCCTTCTCACCGCCCGAAAGGATGCGGCACGACTTGTCGGCGTCCTCGCCGGAGAACCCGAAGGCGCCGGCCAGCGTCTTGAGAGAACCAACCGAAGCATTGGGAAACGCTTGTTGCAGTGTCTCGAAGACCGAGCTGCCAGCGTCGAGGAGCTCCATCGAGTGCTGCGCAAAGTAACCGAGCTTGACGCTCGCGCCCGGCGTGACGATGCCCGAATCGGGCTTCACCTCGCCGACCACCAGCTTGAGCAGCGTCGACTTGCCAGCGCCGTTCTCGCCCATCACGCACCAGCGCTCGCGCCGGCGGATCAAGAGGTCGAAGCCATCGTAGATCTTGCGCGCGCCGTAGCCCTTCACGACGCCTTGCAGCTTCGCCACGTCGTCGCCGGAGCGCGGCGGAGAGCGGAAATCGAACTCCACCACCTTCTGGCTCTTGGGCGGCTCCACCTTCTCGATCTTCTCGACCTTCTTCACGCGCGACTGCACCTGCGCTGCGTGACTGGCCCGCGCCTTGAACCTGGCGATGAACGCCTGCTCCTTGGCGAGCATGGCTTGCTGCCGCGCGTATTGCGCTTCCTGGTGCAGCATCGCGAGCGTGCGCTGCTGCTCGTAGAAATCGAAGTCGCCGGTGTAAGTCGTCAGGTCGCCACCGTCGATCTCGACGATCTTGGTGACCAAGCGGTTCATGAACTCGCGATCATGCGAGGTCATGATCAGCGCGCCCTCGAAGTCGCGCAGAAACCCTTCGAGCCAGATAATGGACTCGATGTCGAGGTGGTTGGTCGGCTCGTCCAGAAGCAATGCGTCGGGTCGCATGAGCAGAATGCGTGCGAGAGCCACCCGCATCTTCCAGCCGCCCGAGAGCTTGCCGATGTCGTCGTCCATCACCTCGGCACGAAAGCCGAGGCCTGCCAGGATCTCGCGCGCCCGGGCTTCGAGCGCGTAGCCACCGAGCTGGTCGAAGCGCGCTTGCGCGTGGCCGAAGCGCTCGATGAGCTGATCGAGCTCGTCGATGCGCTCCGGGTCGCCCATCGCATGCTCGAGCTCGTGGACTTCGTGCGCCGCTTCGGAGACCGCGCCCGCACCCGCCATCGTCTCCTCGACGACCGAGCGCCCCCGCATCTCGCCGACGTCCTGCGAGAAGTAGCCGACCGTCACGTCGCGATCGATCGAAACCTGACCGCCGTCCGGCTGCTCTTCTTTGACGATCATCCGAAAGATCGTCGACTTGCCCGAGCCATTCGGCCCCACCAGGCCGACCTTCTCGCCCTTGAACGCACTCATCGAGGCGTCGAGGAAGAGAATCTGCGAGCCATGCTGCTTGGAAACTGAATCGAGTCGAATCACGGTGCGCGGGAGATAGCCAGCTTTGCTGCGAAGGGCAAGGCGACCAAACCCTTCAACCGAAGCGGGGTTGACCGCGACGGGCGCGAGACGGTGATGCGCTGGCGGCGTGACCGGTATGACCAGCGTGACCACCCCGGTGCGAGCCAAAGGGCATGGAGCGGGCGCGCGGGGCGTCCTCGGCCGGAGGCTTGGTGGCCGACCGCTGCGAGAGATCCGTGGCCGGAGGCAACCCGAGCGTCGATGGATAGGGGTGCTCGACGACGACCGGAACGTTCCTGCGGATGAGGCGCTCGATGCCCTTCAAGTAGGGCCGCTCCTCCGACTCGCAGAAGGAAAGCGCCTGACCAGCTGCACCAGCTCGACCGGTGCGGCCGATGCGATGCACGTACGACTCCGGCACGTTGGGCAAGTCGTAGTTGATCACGTACGAGAGACGATCGATGTCGAGCCCACGCGCAGCGATGTCGGTGGCGACCAACACCCGCAGCTCGCCGTCCTTGAAAGCTTCCAGGGCACGCTCGCGCGCGTTCTGTGACTTGTTGCCGTGAATCGCAGCCGACGCCACACCCGCCTTGGCCAAGTGCTCGGCGACGCGATTGGCGCCGTGCTTGGTGCGAGTGAAGACCAGCATGCGATCGATTCGTTCGTCGCGGAGGATCCAAGCCAAGAGGCGCCGCTTGTCGGCCTTCTCGACGAAGTACACCGTCTGCTCGACGGTCTCGGCGGTCG
>JADGRG010000735.1 GCA_017881145.1 Sandaracinaceae bacterium
CGCGTCTTTCATCCTATCGAGCCGCTTGCGGGTAGCAGCGCCACGGACACGCTGCCTCATCAGCCCACGACGCTCGCGCTCTTGATCGCGAGCACGGCGACTCAAGAAGGTTGGTTTCGCGCAGCGCGCGGCCTGCTCACAGGCTTATGCCGCGCGGTCGAGCGCGCCGAACCGACGCTCGTTCAGGGTGGCGTGAGCCATGCTTGGGCCCACCCTGTGAGACAGGCGACGCTGCGTCTCGGCAACGACGTGATAGGTAACGATGTGATCGGCCACCTCGCCGAGCTGCATCCCCTTGTGCTTGGTAAGCTCGGCCTGCGCCACACGGGCGGCGTGCTGGAAATCGACCTCGATCGGTTGCGCGACACCGCGCCTGCGCCCCTCGGCTACGCGCACCTGCCACGCTTTCCCGCGGTCTATCGCGACTTCGCGGTCGTCGTGCCCGCCGACTACCCGTCGCTCACGCTCTCCGCGGCGATTCGCGAGGCATCGCCACTGGTCACCGACGTACGCTTCCTATCCGTGTTCGTGCTTCCCGAGAAGAAGAAGAGCCTCGCATTTTCGGCCACCTTCAGTGCTCCAGATCGCACGCTGACGGACTTCGAGGTCAAGGCCGCCGAAGAGCTGATCTGGACCCGCATCGAACGCACGGGCGGGACGCGGCGGGCCTGACTGCACGTGAACACGTGTCCCAAACACTCCATTGGCACGCGATGACACGGTGACAGCATGAAGAAGGCTGAAAAGTCCGCAACGGTTCACATTGCTCTGCTGAGGGGCATCAACGTCGGCGGCAAGAACAAACTGCCGATGAAAGACCTGGTGACGCTTTTCGAGAACGCTGGTTGCAGCCGGGTACGCACGTACATCCAGAGTGGCAACGTCGTGTTCGAGGCCAGCCCGGCCCTGGCCAAGCGCCTTGCGGAGCGCATCAGCGAGGACATCACAGCCCGATACGGTCTACAGGTGCCGGTGGTGATGCGTAGCGCCGCCGAGCTTGCCTCCCTGTCCGAGGCCAACCCGTTTCTGCGCAAAGGTGCCGATCCCGCAACCTTACACGTCGCATTCCTGGCCGAGCAGCCTTCCGCAGCGAGCGCAGCCGCATTGGACCCAAAGCGCTCACCGCCAGACGAGTTCTCGCTACGTGGCCGCGATCTCTACCTACGCTGCCCCAACGGCATGGCCCGCACCAAACTGACCAACGCGTACTTGGATTCCAAGCTGTCAACGACCAGCACCATGCGCAACTGGAACACGGTGCTGGCACTCTTGGCGCTGTGCGGAGCGTGATGCGCTAGGAATTCCTTGAGCGCGGCTGTAGAGGTCAGAGATGCTCACCGAGCGCGTCGGCAAAATCAGAAAGCCAAAGCTTGAGCTCGTCTTCGCTGGCGTCGACGTAATTCTCGGCCGAGGACCTGCAGAACAGCTGCCACTCAACTCACACCTTGAGGCGTGGCCTCCCCGCATCACGCGCGACCTTGGCCGCCAGGCGTCACTGCCGTCACGGCGTCGGCGCCACGTCCACTGATACTTCGAGCTGATGCTGGCCGCCGCCGAGGATTACGCCGCGCAGCGGGGTCACGTCGGCGAAGTCGCGGCCGAGCGCGACTGTGACGTGTTCGTCAGAAGGGATCAGGTCGTTGGTGGGATCAAAGTCGATCCAGCCGAGCTCGGGAACGAAGGCGGCGAACCAAGCATGGGAGGCGTCGGCGCCGATCAGGCGTTGTCCGCCCGGAGGTGGATGCGTGAGCAAGTACCCGCTGACGTAGCGTGCGGCCAAACCCTGCGAGCGCAGGCAGCCGATGGCCACGTGCGCGAAGTCCTGACACACACCGCGACGCTCGCGCAGCAGCTCGTCCAAGGGGGTCGAGATGGCTGTGGCCTGCGCATCATACGTAAAGTCGCTGTGGATGCGTGAGACGAGCTCTCTCACCGCCACGAGCAACGGCCGTCCTTTTGTGAAGGACGGTTGGGCGTATTGCGTGAGGTCCGAAAACAGTTCGATGTGGGTGGAGTCGAGTGACATGGCGAAGGCGTCGAGCGCGTCACGCCGTCGGTCATTGCGCAGTCGGTCCCGTACGCTCTCCCAGCTGGGAGACGCTTCCAGCGCAAGCTGCCGGACTGGATTCACTTCGACTAGGCTCTCCGCAATCACGTCCAAGGTGCGATGTGGTTCGCTCAGGCTGAAGTGCGCGGTACGGTTGCCGAAGTAGTCGAAGCGGCGGCGGAACGTTTCGGGTGCGGGGTAGACCATCAGCTCGTGGCTGAGCGTGCGTTGATTGAAGCCGTCACGCGGCGTGAGGCGCGCTTCGTGATGCGAGGTGGTGACGGTGTCGACGTAGCGGTAGCTCGTGCGGTGAACGACTTTGAGCTTCATGGTTCGCCCCGCCGCAAGCCGGGCAGCGCCGGCCCACTGTCATCCACCGTCAAGTGCCGCGAGACACGGGCATGGGCCAGGTAGCGTGCCGAGAGCGAGTCGGAGAGTGCTGGGATGCGCGTCGCGAGATCGAGCAGCAGGGCCTCAAGCGCCGGGCGCTTGCCTGCTCCGTTCGGGGTGCAGGCAGTGACCACGTCGACCAACTTGAGATCGGTCAGCAGGCCGAGAGCAATGCGTTGTTCCGGCGTGCGCAGGCCGTTGCCGGTCAACGGGAGGGCTTCGATGTGGCGCGACAGCTCGTCGAGCTGATACACGACCGAACGCGGATTGCTCTCGTCGGTCAAGAGCAGGTCGACGACGGGTGCGAGCTGCAAGGTTGTCAGGTAGCGCCGACGATAGGTCATACCGCTGTCGGCGATCTCCAGCATGGCTTCGAGCAAGGGCCCTTCGCGGTCGCATGGCTCGCACACGCACGCGCGCAGCAGCGTGACGATGGCCATCGCGCGCTCGAGGCGCCGTCCCATCTCAAGAAAGCGCCAGGCCTGCCCACGCGTCATGCC
>JADGRG010000736.1 GCA_017881145.1 Sandaracinaceae bacterium
CTGGAGCTGCCGGGCCTGCGCAACGCCCGCAAAGAGGTCACGCCCTCTGCGTTCAGCCAGGTCGCGATCAGCTCGGCGAAACCGGCAGCCGGAAGCACACCGAGCTTGTGGATGAGCGCTCTGCGAAGCTCCCCACCGTAGCGCTCAGCAGCGGCCACCAGGTCTTGATCCGCCCGCGCCAACGGTCTCGGCAAGAGCCACTCGGAGAGCGAGAGCCGACCGCCGCGGATCCTGAAGCGCGAATGCGTGCGCGTGCTCTCGGCGCGCGAGATATCGGCGCGCACTGCGGCGGCGATCGTCGGAGCGAGCGCCACGGGATTTCCAGTCAATCGGCCACGCCGCACCAGCAAATCGGCAACGCGCGGCATGTCGTGTGACACGCGCTCGCCACGCGACATCACCATCCACACGGCGTCGGCGAGGTCTCTTCCCAACAAGTCGCCGTCGCCTGGCTGCCTGTCCCAATCGAGCTGGGCAGTCTCGTCGACAAGCTGGCTCCTGTCGCGATCGCTTCGGTCGCGGCCACCGCGGTCACGCTCCGTGCGCTCGCGATCACGTCCGAAGTCGCGTCCGTTGTCGCGCCCGGGCTCGCGCGGTCGATCACGGCCTTGGTCACGAGCCTCGCGGGACTCACGAGCCTCGCGGGACTCACGAGCCTCACGCGCCGTGTCGCGCGGTCGATCACGGACCGGCTCACGCTCGCGAGGCGCTGCTTCGGGTCGTGGCTGCGCATCCAGCGGCAACTCGCGTTCGCCGCCCTTCCCGCGCCGACGCCGGCGCCGCCTGCGACGACCGCTCTTGTCGGTGTCTCCACCTTCCTGCTCCAGACCAGCGAGGATGGGCTCGTCGTCGCCTTCTTCTTCGGGAAAGACGTCAGCCCCCGGTAACGCGGGCGGCTCGGGCTTGACCGGCGCGGGGCTGCCTTCGGCAATTTCCTGCGAGGCTTCGGCTTCGAGCGCTGCCGCAGCTGCAGCTGCGGCGGCAAAGTCCTGCAGCGCGGATTCCCGGATCGCGAACACGCCGGGCTTCACCTTCATGATCGGAGCCTGGCCTCGATCCTTTTTCACCATCATCGCGAGTCGCGAGCTCATCGTCACTTCGGGCGTCTTGCCGACGTGAGAGAGCAGATTCCGTTCGATCGCGAGCTCGGTGATCCTCTTGTAGTGCAGCGGTTCGCCAGCGCTACGCAGGACCTCCAATGCCGCTTCCGTGAAAGTCATTTCGAATGCTCATTTCGTGGGGATGAGAAGATAATGCGGCGCAAACTAACACCTGCCCCTAGCGAGCGCAAACGTGGTTCTCCCGCTGCCAGCTGTGAGTGTGCACCGCGCTTCCCTCTGCCGCCGCTCTGCGCTATGTCGCCGCGCATGGCAGACATCCGAGTCGAACGCGGACACAGCATGGGCAAAGCAGCGGCGATGCAAGCCGCTCTGCAAGTGGCCGCGCGCCTCAAGGAAAAGGCCCAACTCAACTTCCGCGTCGCAGGCGACACCATTGAGTTCGAGCGCACTGGTGCCAAAGGCAGGATCATCGTCTCGGACGACAAGGTCGTGGCCGAGGTCACGCTCGGTCTGCTCTTCAAACCGATGCGCGGCATGATCGAGGGGAAGATCGACGACTACTTCCAGCGCTATCTGAATCTGAAGTGATGGTGGTTTGTCACCACCAAAGCAGCCTGCGGCTCTTTGGTCGTGACATGCCACCAAAGCAGCCTGCGGCTCTTTGGTGAAGATCGTTTTTTTGACCCGCAGAAGGCATTGGCTGTATTCGAAAGGAGTGAAGCATTTGCTTCGCACTGTGATGAGCGCAGCGAAGTCTGGACTGCGTTGCCACGCGCAAGGCAGCTCAAGAAGGGAGCCGTCATGAGAGAGAAGCGCATTGGAATCCTCATGGGAGGAATGAGCGCCGAGCGTGAAGTCTCGGTCAGCACTGGCGACGCCATCTACGAGGCACTGACGGAACGCGGTTATATCGCCACCAAGGTGTTCGTCGATCGCGACATCGACCAAGTGCTGCGACAAGAGCCGATCGACATCGCATTCCTCGCACTGCACGGCTCCTACGGCGAGGACGGCTGTATCCAGGGCCTACTCGAGATTCTGGAGATCCCCTACACGGGAGCCGGCGTGACCGAGAGCGCGCTGGCGATGGACAAGCTGAAGACCAAAGAGCTCTTCCGGCTGCACAACGTCCCAACCCCACCCTACTACGTGCTCGAGAGCGACGAGATCCCCGATCTCGAAGAGCACCACGGCTCCTTCGGCTACCCGGCGTTCGTGAAACCGCGCAGGCAAGGATCGAGCATCGGCGCCGGCCGCGCGCAGGACATCGAAGGACTGCGCAACTGCTGTGAAGAAGCAGCCCAGTTCGACGACAGCATTCTCGTCGAACGCTTCATCGAGGGCCGAGAGGTGGCTGTGGGTTTGCTCGACGGCCGCGCACTGGGCGCGATCGAGATCGTGCCCCAGAGCGGCGTGTACGACTACAAGTCGAAATATCAGAAGGGGCGCAGCGAATATCACTTCCCAGCGCGCCTCTCGCCAACCCGCTACGCAGGCGTGCTGCGCATCGCCGAGCGAGCGGTGCGCGCGGTCGGAGCCGAAGGCGCAACCCGCGTCGACATCCTGGTTTCTGAGGGCGAAAACGAATACGTGCTCGAGGTGAACACGCTGCCCGGTATGACCAAGACCTCACTCCTGCCCAAGATCGCCGCCGGTGCCGGCTACGATTTCGGCGACCTCTGTGAGGCGATTCTCAACCGCGCTTCGCTCAAGCTGGGACGCCGCAAGAGTGCGCCCGCGTCGTGCTTTCCGGAGAGCGCCGAAGCACCCGCCAGCGAAACGCACGACGCAGCTTAGCGCGTCGATTGCGTAGACACAGCGGCCGCTTCCCCGAGCCACAGACCAGGCTCACCACCGGCGACTTCGATATCCGCTCGGTAGACGACCAGCGTCGCTTGCCCGTGGCCGGTTTGTGCTTCTGCTTCCACCGAGTAGCTAGCGGTGACGTGCGAGCAAAGCTGCGTCGCTGCTTGCGCCGTGCCGCCTGCACTCTGCGTCACGGGACGGCCCTCCGCGTCGAGCACGCGCAGCGCCAGCTCGCGCAGGCCGCGCTCACCGAAAACCGCGACCGTGTAGCACTTGCCAAGCTCGACCGGCAGCCGGGTGCGCACCCGCTCGTGCTCCGCGACTGAAATCACGAGCGCTGCTTGCGCCTCTTCATAGCCGCGCTTGCGCAAACCCTCGGCGAGACTCGCCATCGGATCCTCGACCAGCTCGCGCGAGCGCACAGCTTCGGCGAAGGCAGGACGGCCGCCGAGTAGGCGAGCCGCAGCGACCAGAGAGGTGCGTGGCCCGTAGAATGGCTGCACGAGATACGACCCATCGCCATCGTAGAGCTGCAGGACGTAGTAGACGGTTCGGTCAGCCTCGGCTGCGCAGCTCTGGATCGTCGGATGTGCGTTCGGCTCGGCGTCCACCGCCAGCAGCTCGCCCTCCGGCGTGTAGAGCGCTGCGTCGATGTCTTGGATGTTTTTGGTGGCTACCGCGACGAGCGTGACGCACTTGCCAGCCGGCACGGTGATCGCGAAGCTCGCGCGCTGGTTGCTCGGCAAGAAGCCCGAGTAGCTCTCAGAGCCAGCGAGCAGCCCAATCCCGGCGAGACCACGGGCGTGTTTCTGCATCTCGGTGCTGAGCACGAAGGGCGCAAGCGGGCGGCCCTGACTCGCACCGGCGTGCTGCGGCGCAAGCGCAGCAAGTGCCGCCGGGCCGGCGCACGCCGAAACGAAGAGGAGAGCTACGCAGCTCGCCAGCCGAGCGAAGAGCGGGGGAGCTGTTGGCCTGC
>JADGRG010000737.1 GCA_017881145.1 Sandaracinaceae bacterium
CGACCAGGAAATGCTGGTCGAGGAGGATTGGAGGAAGCGATGAATCCATGAAACCTCGTCTGTTGTCGCGCGGGTGCGAGACTCGCCCGGCGGGCGGTAGTCCGCACTGTGCGACCAGGAAATGCTGGTCGCACTATCCGGCCTACCGCCGCGACGCGTTTGACGTTGTAAACGTGATAGAAGACCACATGCGTCGGGTATGTCCAAACACGTGGGTTGTCGCGGTTGTCGTGCGTGTGACCGCGGCGTTCTTGCTCTTGTCGGTTGCGGCGTGTTCGCACAAGGCCCCTGCCAAGGCCGATTGGCCGCTGGTGCGCCTCGGCTATCAACGCGTGGGGCCGTATCGCGCTTTCTTCGTGGCGCAGGAGAAGGGCTTCTTTCGCGAAGAGCAGGTGCGCGTGGAAGGTATCGAGTTCCCGAGTTCGAATGTGATGGGGCAGGCGCAACTGGCTGGGAAGATCGACGGCAGCGGGTTCATGAGCTTCCCAGTCGTCTTCGCGATGGAGCAAGACGCACCCGGCCAGTCGGTCTGCTACCTGATCCTGCCCATGACGGCACAGAGCCGGTACTCTGCCGTGATTGTACCCGCAGCCTCCAAGGTGACGACGCCTGAACAGCTTCGCGGCTTGAAGCTCGGTGTCTACCCGAGCTCCACCAACGTCATCTACGCCAAGATGATGCTGGAGCGCTTGTTCGGCTCGTCCGATGCGGCGCAGGTGATTCAGATCGAGCCGCCGAATCAATTCACGCTGCTGGCAAGCGGTGGCATCGATGCGTTGATCGGCCCCGATCCGATGCCGGCCACCGCGCTGGCGCGCAACATCGGACGGGTGCTTGTCTACTCG
Source organism: Sandaracinaceae bacterium (assembly GCA_017881145.1). Classification (GTDB taxonomy): domain Bacteria; phylum Myxococcota_A; class Polyangia; order Polyangiales; family JAFGIB01; genus JADGRF01. Next base: position 846 of record JADGRG010000737.1, read on the forward strand.
CCGGACGCACGTTACGTGATGGATCCGATGCCGGTCGGCTGCGGCTCGTTTGCGCGCGCGTTCCACGATCAGCATCCTGAGGCGGCCAAGCGCGTGCAAAGGGCCATGGAGCACGCAGTGGACTACTTGCGCGAGCCGAAACATCGCGCCGAGGTACAGTCCATTGTCGCACGTCGCGCGGGGATTGACGCGGCCGTGGTTGGACAACTGGGAGACATCGACTACTGGAAGCTTTCGGAAGCCGACCCGTCGGCGCTGCAACGGCTGGCCGATCTGCTCGAGAAAGAGCACGTGCTCTCCCGACACGTCGCAACCGCAGCCCTGCTGCTCCACCCGTGAGATGACGGCAACGCACACGACTGTGCCGCTAACCCTTCCCGCGACCGGGGCCTGCGTGCGCGGCGTGACCAAGAGCTTTCGAACCCCGCAAGGCGTCGATTGGCCGGTCCTCGGCGGCGTGGACTTCGCAGTCGCCCCCGCAGAAGTCGTCGCACTCGTTGGGCCCAACGGTGTGGGCAAGACCACGCTGCTACGCATCCTCGCGGGCCTGTGCGAGCCTGACGCGGGCGAGGTGCACATCGCCGTGTCAACCGGCGCGTCGCGCGCCACAGCGATGGTGTTCCAGGACTATGCCGATTCTCTGCTGCCGTGGCGCAACAACTTCGACAACATCGCGCTGCCGCTGGAAGTTGCGGGCGTCGCGCGCGCGGTTCGCATCGAGCAGGTTCGCAACTGCCTTGCAGGCTGGAGCGTGCCTCGCACGCACGGCTCGACCGGAAGCGATCTGCTCGCACAGCTGGGCATTGCTTCGGGCGGCTACCCGTACACCTTGAGTGGCGGGCAACGCCAATGGCTCTCGATCCTGCGCGCATTCGTGGCCGCACCGCAGCTGTTGTTGCTCGATGAGCCGTTCTCGGCGCTTGACATCCAGGGCCGCGCAGCAGCACAGGAGCGGCTCACGGAGCTGCTGCATCAGCGCGGCATGTCGAGCGTGCTGGTCTCGCACGAGCTTGACGAAGCGGTGTATCTCGCGGACCGAGTCCTCATCCTGTCACCGCGCCCGGCACGCATCGTCGCCAGCGTGACGATCGATCTGCCCCGGCCGCGCCCGCCGATTGCAGCGCTGATCGACAACGCGCTGTATCGTGAGCTATGCCGCTGCGTCGAGGGCGCGTTCTTCAAGGCGCTGCGGTCGTGAACCGCGTCACTAGACTGGCGGGTGTGCTCGCGCTGTTCACGCTGTGGACTTTTGTCACGGCACTTTCCCTCGTCAACCCCGCGTTGCTCCCTGGTCCCATTGCGGTGGCGAGGGAACTCGCCCGACTGCTAGGCGGCGAGCTGTACGCGGATTTCGCTGCGACCCTCGCCCGTGTACTGTCCGGCCTTACGATCGCCGTGTTCCTCGGCATCCCGGCGGGTCTGCTGGTCGGCTGCCGACCACGGCTAGGCCGCGCGCTGGAGCTGCCGATCGACTTCTACCGTTCTTTGCCGGCCGTTGCGCTCATTCCGCTCTTCGTTGTCTTGCTCGGGATCGGCGAGACCGCCAAGATCACCATCGCCGTAGGGGCCGTGCTGCCCATTGTCTTGCTGAGCACGCTGTACGGCGTACGCGCCATCAGCGAGACGCGATGGCTGCTGGTCCGCAGCCTCGGCATGACACGCTGGCAGGCACTACGGCTGGTGATCTTTCCAGCTGCGCTGCCGCACGTGTTTGCCGGTCTGCGCATCGCAGTTTCAATGGCTACGACGGCGGCGATCGCAACCGAAATGCTGATCGGATCTTCGCGCGGTCTGGGCCGGCGGATCTACGACGCGCAGCTGCTCTTTCGCATCCCCGAGCTATACGCAACCGTACTCGTGGCGGGGCTCGTCGGCTACGGGCTCAACAAGCTCGTGCTGTTGGTTGAAAGGCGCGCATTGCACTGGGTGGGGCGCTAGTGCTGCGACCGACCCAAGCTGCTCCGATTTGCGCTAGCGCAACGCAGTCGACGGTTAGGCCCGGCAGGATGTCGGCCGCCAATAGCCATCCACGCTCGGTGGGTGAGAGGGGTCACATCATGCAACGTATCCGTTCGCTAGTGCTTGGGTTCTGGCTTCTGGGAATGGTTGGCAGCCGCGCCGATGCACAGGCCGCGACACCCGATCCCGTGCCACCGATGCCCGCGCTGGTTGACGCCGCAACGACACCCGCAGCGGTTGACGCCACAACCCCACCCGCAGCGGTTGCCACCGCAACCCCACCCGCAGCGGTTGCCAGCCCGAGCGCGCCCGACGCGCAACCTTCCATTGGGGACAGCCTCGGAACGCCCGCAGGAAAGGCGCCAGACTCGTTCTGGGTCGGCGGCTCAGTTGTCCTGCGCAATCCCATCAACCTGACCACCAACAAGTACCCGGGCGTTGGGCTCAGCTACTCGCTCAACCTTTCCTTCCGGTTTACGGATCGGATCATGGGCTGCATCGATCTATCGGCCGCAACCCCGATAGCGTCGTTCAATCCGAACCCTTCCATCGGCGTCGGGCCCGCGTTCCTCGTCGCCCGACGCTTCGTCATCAATCCAGAGCTGCTCTACAGCGCGAGCTTCCCGTATCCGGGCGTGAAGCCCCACGAGACTGCGCACTCGATCGGTGGCTCCGTGGCCTTCGCCTTCCTGCGTCCACCGGTCATCTTCGCGCCGGTCATCATCCTGTCGCGCAACCTCACGCAGGACCAAACACTGTTCGTCTTCGGTCTCAAGCTCGGCTTCATGCTCTTCGCGCTCTGACTCGCCTTTCGCCCTTTTTCTGACCATCTATCCTGCAACAAACGCGGCCTTTTCGGAGTTCTTGATCAGCCAAGATGCTCAAAGACGCCATTCTGGCGTATAGCTCCGGATCAAGAACACCG
>JADGRG010000738.1 GCA_017881145.1 Sandaracinaceae bacterium
AGCTGCTGGGTGTATCTGGAAGCCGCCGTGCACGGCCGCGACGTCTTGGAGGGTGATGTTCTTGAGGGGCCGCGCGCTCGGCTGGAAGCTCGCGGTCTGCGTGCCGAGCGCGCCGGTGTTGTTTGCACCCCAGCAATACAGCGTGCCCGAGGCCGTGATGGCACGACTACCGCCCCAGCGCCTGGCCACGCAGACTTCTCGCGTGACGCATCCCGAATCACCAACGCACTCAGCGCGGCGTAGCCTGCGCTCCATCACACCGCGAGCACGTCCCCAGGTGGGCTCACCCTTCGCCTCGCGAGTTTCGCACGCGCTGGACAGCCTCCGAGGTTTCATGGATCCATCGCTTGCCTTGCGAGCGGTGTTCGCCTAAGTGTGATCTCGGCTGCAGCTCTCCTGTTGCGGTTGGCGCCGCACATCAACTCAGTCACACCAGTGCCCGCGGGGTCCCGTGAAACCGCAGACGAAGACCAAAGCCCGGAAGAGGCAGCTTGGCCGCCCCGCAACGAGGTACTCGCAGGCGCAGCGTGTACTGATGCTCTACGAGCGCCTGCACCGCGGCGAGGTGATTCGCGCAACCAATCTTTCGGCCGAACTCGGCGTGAACCGACGTACGCTTGAGCGTGATCTCGCATTGCTGCACGAGCTTCGCGATTCGCGGCTCGAGAAAGTCACCGAGCCGGAGCCGGGGTGGCGCCTGGTGGGTGAGGGCCGGCAGTGGAAGACGACGATGTGGCAGGTGCTCGCGGTAGCGCTCGGCGCGCGCATGAGTGGTTTTCTGTCGGGACGTAGGTTCGATGTGCAGGTGCGCCCGCTGCTGCAGGAGCTCCGAGCCTCGCTTCCGAGGGGTCGACACTTTGACCTGCATGACCTCGAGAAGAAGCTGCACGTGATCGAGTCTGGGCAGAAGCTGTATCGCGACAAGCCGGAATCGCAGCGCTCACTCGAGCAGATGATCAACGCCTTGCTCTCGGATCAGCCGACCACGCTGACGTATCACTCACCACCGAAGCACGATAAGTCAGGCACGAAAACCTCGTTCCGCGTGCATGCACTGTGCATGACAGTGCATCGCGGTGCCGTGTATTTCGTGGTCGACGTGCTCGGTGGCGAGCGACTCGTCGGCAAGCGCATCTTGCTGGCGCTCGACCGCATGACCGCCGTCGCGGTCGATCTGAAATCCGACGCCATGCGCATGCCAGCCGACTTCAACGCGTCCGAGTACTTCCAAACCGCGTTCGGCATCTGGACCGGAGACGAGAAGCAGCATCGCGTGCGAGTACGCATCGACCGCAGTTATTCCGCGGCCGTGCAGGAGCGCACTTGGCATGCGACGCAGGTCATCACGCTTCAGCCCGATGGCTCGCTGTTACTGGAGATGGAGCTTGGTCAACTGCACGAGGTGGCCGACTGGATCCTCGGCATGGCGCAGTACGCAAAAGTCGAGGCGCCGCCGGAGCTGATCAAGCTCGTAACGGACCGCCAACGCTCGGCACTCGCACAATACGGGAGAAGATCCGCTGCGACATAGTCTGTCGCAAGCGCAGGCCACGCTCGTTTTCGTGGGCAAGACAGACTTCCCACAACGGAGCAGACGCGATGAGTGAACGGGATGTCCGCGGAGAGATTGTTCGCAAGACGCTGGCCGTGCTTGGGCCCGAGTTCCGAACCAAGGATCTTTCGACGCATGCGTTCATGCTTGAGGGGCACCCCGAACTGAGGTCGCAGAGCCACTACCACGCGTGGGTCGGCAAGTTCCTCTCGCAGTACTGCGACGACGTTCGGAACATGAACCGGCCCACGCACCCCAAGGGCGCGATGTGGCAGAACCTACTTCACCCGGATGCTGCGGAGGTCGATGCGTCGGCGCCCACGAAGCCGCGCGCGACACTCGAGGCTGTAAGTGCGCGCACGGGTGATGCCGTCACCGGCTTTGGTCCGCAGTCGAGCGGTGACAACGCCTTCACCGCTCGGATGCGGCTGCACCAGAGTTGGTATCGCTCCCATGTGCTCCGTGTGCCATGCGGGACGGGGCCGCAGGCGCAATCCGCGAGCCACTACGGCAACATGCTGCAGCGCGAGGACGGCGCCCGTGGTCTGAATTTCCTCGACCCGGAGATCCACCAGGTAGCACTGGCGCGACTGCGCGAGGGCTCTGGCACCGTCGAGCCCTTCCGCCTCCTGCACAACATGTTGTCGAGCCAGCCCATGTGCTTCAACTTGTTCGGCCTGCTCGAGGGCGACCGTGAGCTCGCGACGCGTCTGTTTCGAGCGTTCCCCGAGTTCCAAGTCGACGAGGTGTTGGACGTGAAACTCGAATTTGCTCCGGAACCCGCCTACGAGTACCTGGCCGACCGCTCTGCTTTCGATGCGTTCGTGGACTACCGACGTAAGGACGGTTCGCGCGCACTTCTCGGCATCGAGACCAAGCTCACCGAGCCCTTCTCACAGCGGCAGTACACCTCACCGAACTACGACCGCTGGATGCAGGGTGCGGGCTCACCGTGGGTGAAAGACGCCGGCGTGCACGCCTCCGACATCAAGCACAACCAACTCTGGCGCGATCACCTGCTGGTGATTGCGATGCGGGACCACGCCGATTCGGTCTACCAACACGGAACACTGATGCTCGTGCGTCACCTGCTCGATCAAGAGTGTCAGCGCACGATCGCCGGCTATCGACAGCTGCTCGTCCCGAGTGACCAAACCTTCGTCGATATGCCGCTCGATCGTTTGGTGGGTGCGTGGC
>JADGRG010000739.1 GCA_017881145.1 Sandaracinaceae bacterium
GAGCCTGTGGAGCGGGCGGGTGAACGAGATCAAGCTCGGCGACAAGAACCTGCCGGAGATCGTCGAGAAGCGCGTCGTGCGCGCGAAGAACGAAGCGGCGCGCAAAACGCTCGACGGTGCGTTCGACAAGCTGCGGGCGCAGCTGAAGAGCAACGCGTACGAAGTGCTGCTCGGCCACGAAGGCGACGAGAAGGCGTTTCGTAAGGTCTATCCCTTCAGCCCAGCGCTCATCGAAACGCTCATCGCGCTTTCGCACTTGCTGCAGCGCGAGCGCACGGCGCTGAAGGTACTCATGGAGCTGCTGGTCGAGCATGTGCCCGTGCACATGACCGACTTTCAGCTGGGGCAAGTGATCCCCGTGGGCGAGCTGTGGGACGTACTCGCTGCCGGCGAAGAGCCCATGGATGGAGGCCACCGCGAGCGCTTCCGCCAGGCTAAGCGTCTCTATGATCACAGCCTATTGCCGGTGCTCAAGGCTCACCCAAGCGACAACACGCGCGCCGATCAGCGCTTGATCAAGACGTTGATTCTGGCGGCGCTGGTGCCGCAGGTCCACGCGCTCAAGAACCTCACCGTGCGGCGCCTGGTCGAGCTCAACCATGGCAGCTTGAAGAGCCCGATCGTGCCCGGTGGCGAGATTCAGAAAGCCAGCACGCAGCTTCGTGAGTGGGCCGCGGCGATTCACAATCTGCGCATCGGCGAAGGCGAAGATCCGACGGTCAGCGTCGTGCTCGACGACGTGGACACGAGCACGATAATCGCGGCCGCACAGAACTACAACACCGAGGGTGCACGCAAAGGCAAGCTGCGCGAGATTCTGTTTGACGCGCTCGGCCTCGAAGAAACCCAGGACACCTTCGAGCACAAGGTGGTGTGGCGTGGCAGCAAGCGCGTGGGCAGCGTGCTGTACGGCAACATCCGCGAGATGGATGACGTGCAGCTCGAAACACCCAAGGGCCACGATTTTCGCATCGTGATCGACTACCCGTTCGACAAGCCGGGCCACACCCCGAGCGAAGACGAAGCGCGCTTGTCGCAGTTCTTGGAGTCCGGAAAGCACAGTCCGACCATCGGTTGGATTCCGAGCTTCTTCGGCGACAAGGTGCAGCGTGCCCTTGGTGAGCTGGTGGTGATCGACCGCATTCTCGAGAGCGACAACTACAAGCAGCACATGGGCCATTTGCGCGAAGACGATCAACGTCGCGCGCGCACGGCGCTCGAGCACTTGAGCAACCAGAAGCGGGCGCAGGTGCGCAAGGCACTTGCGGTCGCTTACGGGCTACGCGCGCCGCAAGATGCGGGTGACGGTGACTTGGACGCTGCGCGTGCCATCGATCGGCACTTCATCTCCCTGTGGCAGGACTGCAAGCTGCACACTCCGGCCAAGAGCGAGCTGAGCCGTACGCTGGCCGCGGCCGTGGGTGAGTTGATGGACGTGCGCCATCCGCGCCATCCGCACTTCGATCCGGATGATCGCGTGGTCACCGTCGGACAGCTCGAGAAGGCCTTCGCTGCGTACGAACGCGTCTGCGCGCAACCGGATCAGCGCCTGCCTGTGGCCAAGCGCGAGCTTGGCGAGTACGCGTTGCCGGAAGTGCTCGCGATGCTCGATGTGAGCGAAGCCAACGCCAGCGTGCGCCCGCGCTTCGCGCAAGAGATCGACAAGCAACTGTCGGCGCAAGGCATCGACACGCCGACTCTGCGGCAGGTGAAGAACTGCCTCGACCCTGACAACGTGCGCGGGCTTGCGGACGATGTGTCGGACTTCGAGGTGCTTTGCTACGCGCTCGTGAGTCATCGTGAGCTCATGCGCGAAGGACGTGCCGTCGTTGACCCGAAGCTCGGCAAGCTCAACCCGGACTTCGAGCTTGTGAAAGCGCCTCTGCCGTCGATGACGGCATGGAGCGATGCAGTCGAGCGAGCAGGCGTGCTGTTTGGCGTCACGGTCAGCCGTGCGCTGAATGTGAACAACCTACGGTCGTTTTCGGACCGGCTGAGCGAGGCCGTGCAGAAGGCGGTGCAAACGCACGCTCATGAAGTAGCCGATGCGCTGCTGACGCGCGCCGACCGGTTCGGCGCAAAGGGCCCGCGACTGACCACGGCGCAAGCGGTGACCGCTCTGCTCCAAGCGGTCGACACGCGAGACCCCGTAGCCCAGGTGACCGTGCTCTCGAGCGCGCAGCTGCTCACCTCGCCCGCGGCGATGCAGAAGCATGTCGCCAGTGCGGAAGCTATGTTGCGCACGCTGCACGACGATATGCGTTTTGGAGCGTTCGAGGCGTTGCTCTCACGCAGCGATGCAGCGGCCACAGCGTTGCTCCAGCAAGTGCGCGAGGTGCTGAGTCGCGATGAAGTAGCCGAGCCGCTCGCAACTCGATTGAATCAACTGGGACTTCAAGCACAGCGCCTGATCACCGGTGCTGCGGACAAGCCACCCACGAGCGCCAAGGTGATCGCTCACGGTGATCGACGCGACATCTCGGCAGCCAGCGCCACCACGGCGCTCGATGCGGTGCGCGGTGACGCGATTAAGGCGCTCAATGACGCCGGTGAGGGCGCACGTCTGAGTATCGAGTGGAAGGTGGAGAAGAACTGAGCATGGCGGGGCTCGCACCGAGACTGTCGGCAGAGGATCTGCGTGCGGAGCTAACACGCTTCCACGCGGTCGAGCACCGCAACTTGCACACGGCGTTCTATGGCACTGGCAAGCCCGAGCGCATCAACGTGACAGTGCTCGGGCAGCAGAAGACGTTTCGCGTGGCGCCTGTGGATTGCGAGCTGCGGTTGCGTGAGGAGCTCGCCAAGCGTACAGACGACGAGCCGCTCGTGCTTCTCGTTGACTACACGGATAGCCGCCTACCGATCGATGTGGAAGGTCGTCTGGCGCGGGGCGGTCTGCTGTTCATTAGCCCAGAACGCAGACTCGCGAATCTCTTTGGTGCAAA
>JADGRG010000740.1 GCA_017881145.1 Sandaracinaceae bacterium
ATTTGAGTCCCACGGCAAACTTGAGAAGATGCCTCAGGTGAGCCGCTCTGGTGGTCGGATTAGGGATGGCCGCCTTGGGCTTGCACCCGTGGTACCGGCTCGTAGTCGGTCGCCGCCTCCTTACGGAGGAGGCAGCCAGAAAGACTCTGGGATTGAAGCGTTCGTAATGCACCCGGCACCCGCACCCGTCACGCGCGCTTGAACCTTGGGGGTCGGAGAGGGCATCAATCCGCCGTTGCGCAGCCGGATACGACCGCGCGCCAGAGAGCGTATTGGCCTATTCGTACAGTAGCGCGCGGTACAGCCCCTGGTCGGCAGTGCCCTCCAGCCGATTGTTGTGCCACAGGCAGGTGAAGGTTCCGCGGTAGCGCCGGCAGGCTTCGCGCAGCGCCTGCATGTGCTCTCGTGCCTCCGGGCCACGTCCCATGCCCATGTACGCCGGGTCGATGACCGTGCACTCCATGAGCACCAACGGTTTCTCGCGCAGCGTCAGCTGCCTTCGCCCGAGCAGGTCGAAGAGCGGAAACTCGTGGCAGGTGCCGCGGCGGAAGCCGGCGTGGTCGGCGTAGCCAAGACTCGTGTCGTAGGTGAATCCCGCCGCATCCAGGCACCCGGCGCTGGTGCGGGGGTTCCAGCGCAGGTAATGCTGACGGTTGCCCCAGCTCGCTTGCGCCACACCTTCTTCTGCACAGATTTGTTGCAGGCGGACGAGCTCGGCGCGCACCAGGCTCGGATCGGAGGCGCTGGTGTAGCTGGTATGCAGGCCGATGCGATGACCGCGCTCGTGCACGCGGCGCAAGAGGCGGCGTATGTAAGGATGGTCCAGCTCGTAGCTGCCATCCATCAGGGGCGACCTGCGGCAGGCGATGAAGTAGAACTCGCTCTGCAGACTCAGCGCTTCGCTCCAGCCCATGATCTCTTCGAAGCGGTACGCAGGATCGCTCGTCGGGTCGCCGCGACGTACGCCGAGGTAACTTTGCGCTTGGGTCAGCAGCTCGCGTGGTTTGCGCTTGGCGACGACGAGACCGGCCGCTAGCTCGCGCAGCATGCGCGGCGCGCTGTAGAGCCCGAAGCGAAACGGTCGATCCACGTCGTGGCTCGGCTGCACGCGGAACTGCCGCTCACGGCGGCGCAGCCCAGGCCACAGCCGCGCGATGCAGGTCCACAGCAGCTCCACGTACTGGTCCACCACGGGCCAACCAACGAAAGCTTCTTGTACGGACAGCGCCGAGGGCGCCGCGAAGCGCCCGTGCTTGTCGCGCGCCTCGCTCACGACCTCTTCGTAGCCGCTGAGCATGAAGAACGCGCTGCCGAACAGATCGAAGCCGATGCGGATCTCCTGAGCGCTCTGGGAGACCCAGGTGGATGGCGCCGGCTCGGGCGCATACAGCACCACCAGGTCGGGCGCGCCTGGCTGCGCCTCGCTCCACGGTGCCTCGAGCCGGAAACGTGTCACCGGTCGGCGTGGCAGTGACGCCGCCGACAGCCACGCTGCCAGTGGCGTCTGAAACAGCACGTCCGGCAGGCGCAAGCAGTGTGCGGGATCGCTGCCGACCGCCGCCAGCTGCACGACCACGTCGCGCCGGTCCGAAAATTCCAGCGTGCAGCGCAGCCCCAGAAACTCCTCGAAGAGCACGTGCGCCACGTACTGCCGCTCGGCGCGGTAGCTGTCGGGTGCTTGGATGCGGAGTGTGGGCTCGTCCATGGCGGCCCGAAGGCTGACGCAGCCTAACGCGGGCGCGCTGCTGGGAAAAGGCGCTGCGTCGGGTGCGCGATGTTCGCACGCAGGCGCCACGGGCGGCGCAGCCCACTTGGCGGCTGCGCAGGCTGCGCGCTAGGCTCCGCCGCACGCCGGCGCCTGGGCTTGGCTTGCAAGCACTGAAAACCCGTGTCCACCTCCGCCGCACCGCCAGCTTCTGCGCCGCTCGTGTCGGTGGTCATCTGCGTCATCGACCCGCATCCGGTCTACTTCCCGATGGCAGTGCGCTCGATTCTCGACCAGACCCTGCGCGAGCTCGAGCTGATCATCATCGAAGAGCCCTCGTCGGCGAGCGCCGCGCCGCTGCTGGCAGACATCCACGACGCGAGGCTTCGACACTTCGCCCACCCCACGCGCACCACACTGGTGGAGCAACGCAACCGCGGCATCGAGCACGCGCGCGCCGAGCTCATCGCCGTGCTCGACGCCGACGACGTCGCCGAGCCCGAGCGCCTGGCGAAGCAGTACGCGTACATGCAAGCGCATCCCGAGGTGGCGGTGCTGGGTACGCAGCTGCAACTGATCGACCCGCAGGGCAACACGCTGGGCTATCGCAACTACCCCACCGAGCCCAAGGCCGTGACGGCCGCGCTCGAGCGCTACAACCCCATCGGGCAACCGGCGGTGATGTACCGGAAGTCGGTGGTGCAAGGCGCCGGCGCGTATCGCTACAGCCGCTACCCTGCAACGGAAGACTACGAGCTGTGGTGTCGCCTGAGCGTGTTGGGCCTGTTGCTCGCGAATTTGCCCGAGCCGCTGGTGCGCTACCGCATCCATCCGGGCGGCATGAAGACGCAGAAGCTGCGCGGCATTTTGCTCGGCACCATCGAGCTCAAAGAGCAGTACTTCGGGCAGCACATGTCGCCGCGAGGCAAGCTCCGGCTACTCGGTGAGCGCGCGCTCTTGCGCTTGCCGCCGCCGCTGGTGTTGTGGCTGTTTGTCCGCATGGGCACGAGCACGCAGGCGTCCGCTCCCTGATCTGCCAGCGCTCTTTCGTCCACCTTCACTTGGTCCCGGGTTCCATTTTTCCATGCCCGCGTCTCGCCCGAAAATCGCGATTCTCAGCTTCTCCGGCCTTGCGCGCGACGCGCGTGTGCTGCGCCAAGTGCGCTGCCTCGCCGCCGACTACGAGCTGCACTTGCTCGGCTATGGCGCGTTGCCCGCCGACGTGCTGCACGGCGCAAGTCTGCATGTGTTGCCCGACCCGGAAGCCTTCGTCCTGCGCAACCTGAAGGCCATCCCCAAGCTCGTGCTGGGCCGCATCGCACCGCGCATCGGCTACGAACACTGGTACTGGGACCGCGCGGATTTTGCCGCCGCGCTGACGCAGCTGGAAGCCATCAAGCCCGACCTCATCCTCGCCAACGACTGGGACGGGTTGCCCGCCGGTGCGCGCGCCGCCGAGCGCACCGGGGCACGGCTGGTGCTGGATCTGCACGAATACTCACCGCGGCAGTTCGACAATCGCAAAGCCTGGATGGCGTTGATCGCCCCGATGATCGTCGACGCGCTGCGCCGCTACGGCCCGCGCGTGAGCCGTTTCATGACGGTCAATGCCACCATCGCCGAGCGCTACGAGCGCGAGTTCGGGTTCCGCTGCGCGGTCGTCATGAACATCCCGGAGCTCGGTGCCGCGCCGGAGTTTCGCGCCACGGCCGCCGATCGTATCCGCCTCATCCACCACGGCGCGGCCACGCGCGAACGCAAGCTCGAAGGTATGATCGAGGCACTCGCGCTCAGCGATGCTCGCTACGACCTCACCTTCATGCTGGTCGATGGCAACAAACCCTACGTCGACGAGTTACGCACCATTGCTCAGCGCCTTGCACCCGGTCGCGTGCATTTCGTACCGGCGACCACACCCAAGAAGATCGTCGAGACCATCGCCCAGTACGACGTGGGCATCTACGTGTTGCCGCCAGTCAACTCCAACAGCGCAGCTGCGCTGCCCAACAAGTTTTTCGACTTCATTTCCGCGGGGCTCGCTCTGTGCATCGGTCCCACGCTGGAGATGGCGCGGCTCACGGGGCGGTATCAGTGCGGGGTGGTTGCGGGCAGCTTCGAGCCCGCCGAAGTCGGTCGCGTGCTCCGGGCGCTGTCGAGCACCGACATCGACGCCATGAAACGCGCGTCGATCGCCGCCCGGGCGACACTGAGCTCCGAAGTGGAGCTCGCGAAGGTGCGCGCTCTGGTTGCGGAGGCGCTCGACTGAACCATGGGCAAGATCGCGATGGTGGTCACCAACCGCTACGAGCCGGACCCGCGCGTGCAGAAAGAAGCCGCGTCGCTGGTTGCAGCGGGCCATCGCGTGCGCGTGTATGCGTTTGATCGCCTGTGCCAGATGTCGACCGTGCGCGAGTTGCTCGAAGGCGTCGAGATCCACCGCCTGCAGCTGGGGCACTACGAGTACGGCAAGCCGATCCCGACTGCGCTCGGCCTGCGACGCTTCCTGCGCGCGGTGCGGCGAGAGCTGCTGCGCGACCCGCCGGACATCGTGCACTGCCACGACCAGGACACCTGCTCGCTCGGCACGTTCTGGCAGAAGCAACGACTGCCGGACGGTCGCCGCGGCAGGTTCGTGTTCGACGCGCACGACTTCTACTGGACCTATCCGCTCTTCGTCGATCAGCCGGCGCGCTGGCGTCACGGGCTGTCGGCAGTGCTGCGAGCTCAGGCCTACCGCTACGCGCGCAAAGCCGACCTGTTGCTCACCGTGACAGCTGGTATCGGCAAGCATCCGGGCTGTGCCGAGTTCTTCCGCGACTGGGGCGCCGATCCGGTCGTGCTGTGGAACGTGCCCTACGCCGCCACCGGCATTCCACCGATGCCCGAGCGCTTCACCCTCGGCTACTACGGCTATGTGCGGGACGTGGAGATGTTCCGCTGGTTGGTGGCGGCGATCGAGCAGCTGCCGCCGGAAGAGCGACCGGCGCTCCGAATCGCCGGCGCCGGTGTGGCACAAGCCGAGGTGGAGCGCCTGCTCAGCGCCGCATCGACCAGGCTCGGCTTTCCGGCGCGTATCACCGGTCACTTCGATGCGCGCGACATCGGTGCGCTGATGGCCGAATGCAGCGCTCAGTTCTGCGTGTACACGCTGCACAGCGGCAACGTTCTGCGTGCGGTCCCGGTGAAGCTGTTCGACGCCGTGGCGCACGGTAGGCCGGTGATCGGCACCACGGGGACGTTGATGGCGGACTTCATCGAGCACAACGACTGGGGATGCGTGGTGCAAGAGGGGGACGTGGCTGCGTTGGCGCAGGCGTTGCACACGGTGCGCGCACGGGTCGTGGCCCGCGCGCAGCCGCAGCCGCTGCAAGCAGCGCCGACTTGGGAACAGCAAGGTCAGGTGTTGTGTGAAGCTTATGCGCGGCTGTTGTGAAGGCAGCTAGCGCGCGCCGAGCTCATCGCCGTGCTCGACGCCGACGACGTCGCCGAGCCCGAGCGCCTGGCAAAGCAGTACGCGTACATGCAAGCGCATCCCGAGGTGGCGGTGCTGGGGACGCAGCTGCAACTGCTCGGCCCCTACGAGCTGTGGTGTCGCCTGAGCGTGTCGGGCCTGTTGCTCGCGAATTTGCCCGAGCCGCTGGTGCGCTACCGCATCCATCCGGGCGGCACGAAGACGTCGAGCTCAAAGAGCAGTAATTCGGGCAGTGCCGCCGCGCTGCCGAACGAGTTCTTCGATTTCATCACCGCGGGACTCGCCTTGTGCATCGGTCCTTCGCCGGAGATGGCGCGGCTCACGAGGCAGTACCAGTGTGGTGTGGTCGGCGCCAGCTTCGAGCCTGCGGAGATTGCGCGTGTGCTTCGGCAGCTGTCGGCGGCGAATATTGACGCGATGAAGCGCGCTTCGATCGCCGCCCGCGCACAGCTCAGCTCGGAGCACGAGCTACCGAAGGTACGGCAGGTCGTAGCCGAAGCGCTGGCTTGATCAGTGCGAGGGCCCGAGGAACTCGGATCCCACCAGACTGACACGGGCGTGCTGGGCGTGCTTCGTGATGATCGTGCTCGCGCGCTTTACCGCACAAGACTCGCACCCAGCAGCATTCCAAGAATCAGGGCTGGCAGCACCATTGGGAGCCGATCGATGTGCTGACGTGCAGGTCGGAGGGTCGGACTGGTGCGGCAATGAGCCGCTGCTCGGCCGACACATACCGCAGTTCACGGCTGCATGTGGAGCAGCATGAGCACCAGACGCCGCTGCTCG
>JADGRG010000741.1 GCA_017881145.1 Sandaracinaceae bacterium
CCGAGCTGCGTCTTGGCCGGTGTAACGGTAGACGCTGTCGTCGACGCGCTCGGGCGCGCCCCGCTGGTTGAAGTAGCCGATCACACGCTGCGAGGCCTTCTCCGGGTCGTCGCTAGTGGCCACCAACTCGACTCGGTTGCAGGTCGAAAGCAGCACGGCTTCGCTGAGCTCGGCGCTCTGCATCAGCGCGCGCAAGTCCTCCGCGACGCGGTCCTGACCGGCGGCTAGTCGCTCGCGCACCGCCACCTTGGCTGTGCGGTGCGAGACTCCGAAGACCATGAGCTTTTTTGCCACGCTCAACCTCCGGCGCTTTTGAGAACATAACCACCGATGGCGGCCATGGCACACAAAAAACCCAACATCGTGCCGATTGCGGCCCGCCGACCCCGCCAACCACCCGCCGCTCGGGACAAAAGCACACTGGCGAAGAAGAGCCACGCCAAGATCGCGAAGCCCTGAGCGGTACTGAAGCTCAGCCCGCCGCCCAGACGCGCCGCCCTGATGGTGCCGGTAACCACGCCCAGGGTGAAGAGTGGGAAGCCCACGGTTACCAGCCGAAATCCAAGGGAATCCAGCACATCCAGCGCCGGCAAGCGCTGAAACACCCCGCCAACTTGGCGCGTGCGCAGCAGTTTCTCCTGGATCAGGTAGGCCACGGCGACCGCGAAGGCCAGCGCAAAGGCGGCGATGCCGAGCACGTTCACGGTGATGTGCAGGGGCAGCAGAGCCGAGCGCACGCCCTCCGGAACCGGGGGCACTGGCCCGCGCAGCGCCGCCGCCAGGAAGAGCAAGAGCGTTACCGGCGTGATGAACGCACCGAGCACGGGCAGCCGGTGCCGGCGCATGGTCGCAAGGAAGCCGAGCGCGATGAGCAGCGAGAGCACGGCGAGGAGCTCGTGCATGGTGGCCAGCGGGGTGCGCCCCGCGCGGTAGTAGTCGGCGACCAGAAACACCACGTGCAGCCCGACCGAGAGAGCGAGTGCCCGCGCCGCCAACGACGCAAAGCGCGAGCTCCCGCCCAGCAGGTACAGGAAGAAGAGCCCACCGGAGACGAAGTAGACGGCAGCGGTCAACAGAAAAAGCAGCATGACGATCGACATGCGATCACCCTTCGACGCTCAGCTCACCTAGTTTACGGAGCGCGGCCAGAGCGGCCTGCGCGCGCGCGGCGTCGAGCAACTCGCCCAGAAACCCGTCGACGACCTCGTAGGCATCGTCGGCCAAGACCACCGAACCCGAGACGTGCTCACCGGCGAGGGCGGTCACCTCGTCGATACTCTTCACTTTGCCGACTAGCGCGTGGACGTCGCCGCCGCCAGCCACCTCGGCTTTGAAGCAAACCGCGCCGCGCAAGAGAAAGTCCGGTCCCGCCGGCGCCACGCTGAGCGTCTCACCCTCGATGGTGACGCGCCCTTCGGCCAACCAGCGGTCGACCCCTTCCTGCGGAAAGAACACGCGATTTGCGGCCATGATGCTGTGCCGACCTTCCGCGCCGATGCTAGCACGATGCGGCCGTCTGTCAGCAAGCAGCAGAGGTCGCTCACATTGACACCCGCTGATCGGCTAACTAGGTTTCGGGAACGCGCCCTCGCGCAAGGCAGGAGACACCGGCATGGCTGGCGACAACGTAATCATCGTCAACGACCTGAACTTCGATGCAGAGGTCCTGAAGTCGAGCATCCCCGTGCTGGTCGACTTCGGCGCAACTTGGTGCCAGCCCTGCCGCGCCATCGCGCCGCTGGTCGGGCAGCTGGCCAGCGAATACCAGGGCCGCGTCAAAGTCACGACCCTCGACATCGACGAAAGTCCCGTGACCGCCCAGAAGTTCCAGATCCGCGGCGTGCCGACGCTGCTGCTGATCAAAGACGGCAAGGTGGTTGGCCAGCAGGTGGGCGCAGTGCCGAAGGCCAAGATCGCGGCGCTGATGAACGGCGCTCTCTGAGCCCCACGGACCGTCGATCGCGCACGGATTTCGGCCCGAAGTTGCGGCCGGGACCTACGCTGCGCTTGACTAGCAGGGCCTGCGACTTAGGTTGCGCCCGCTAGGGAGTCACCATGCCGACCTACTCTTATCTCTGTGACGCGTGCGGGAAGTCGTTCGAGATCGAGCAGCGGATCAGCGAAGATCCGATCAAGAAGTGCCAGCTCTGCGGCAAGGCCAAAGCACGTCGGCAGATCAGCAGCGGAAACTTCATCTTGAAGGGCGGCGGTTGGTACTCGGACGGCTACGGCGCCAGCCGCAGCGGCAGTGGCAGCAACGGCGGCAGCAGCGGCAGCGGCAGCAAGCCGGCTCCCTCAACCAAGACCGAGAGTACGCCGGCCCCCGCGACCAAGACCGAGAGCAAACCGGCTTCCTCGAGCACCGACTGAAGCGTTGCGTCGATCGGTGCAGTGGAGGGCTGCTCGACTGGTTGGCTTAGCCGAGCAGCCTGCGGCTCTCGGCTAATATGAACGTGCCATCAAGCCGGCGTCAGGTAGGTGCTGACGATCTGGCGTGCGCCATCAGCGAAGCTCACGGTCACGCGCGGTGGCATGCCGCCGGTGAACGCCGTGACCTGTCCGACGCCGAACTTGCTGTGCCGCACGCGCATGCCGAGCTGGATGCCGTCGGACAGGGCGTCGTTCTGGACCGAACGGTCGACGTAGCGCTCACCTGATCTCGCGGCCACAGACGCGGAGCGCGCCGAGGTATGTGCCCGATACGAGTCGTGTCGAACATCGTCTGCGTCACGCGCGTCACGCGCGTCGTGCGAATGGAAGCTGCTTTGACTCTGGGGCGCCGCGCTGCGACGCAGCCCGACCCAGTGCACCTCGCCCGCCGGCATCTCCTCGATGAAGCGCGAACGCCGCCGGAACTTCAACTCGCCGTAGAGCCTCCGGACCTGCGCGTAGCTCAGAAAGAGCCGCTCGCGCGCGCGAGTGAACGCGACGTAGGCCAAGCGCCGCTCCTCCTCCAGCTCTTCGGGATCATCCTCTTGCTCGAAGCCTCGATGCGGAAAAGTCTCTTCTTCGAGCCCCGCCACCATGACCACCGGGAACTCCAAGCCTTTGGCCGCGTGCACCGTCATCAAGGTTACGGACTCGTCTGACTCGGTGCGGGCTTGGTCGGTTTCCAGCGTCACGCGCTCTAGAAACGCCGAGAGCGTCGGCTCTGCTAGCTCGGTCTCGAACTCATCCATCGAGCCGAGCACTTCAGCGATATTCTCGATGCGTGAGTCGGCCTCGGGCGTATCCTCCGTGCGCAGCGCTTCCATATAGCCGGTCTCGTGTAAGGTCGTGCGCGCGAGCTCTGCAGGACTTGCTCCCTGCGCGTTGCTCTGCCGCAGCCCTTCGATGAGCTGCACGAAGCCGGCGAGCTTCTTCTTGGTGCCCGCGCTGTGCTCGGCATCGGCTTGCGCACGGTTCAGTGCCGCAAACACGCTCCAGCCTTCGCGCGCTGCCGCTGTGAGCACTCGCTCCACCGTGGTCTTGCCAATACCGCGCGCTGGCGTGTTGATGATGCGCAGAAGGCTGACGTCGTCGTCGGGGTTGTGGATGACGCGCAGATACGCGAGCAGATCCTTGACCTCGGCGCGATCGTAGAAGCGCAAGCCTCCGACGACGCGATACGGCAAGTTCGCTTGGCGTAGCGCTTCCTCGAAGACACGCGATTGCGCGTGCACGCGGTAGAGCAGTGCGAGGTCGTTGCGGCTGTAGCCGGCCTCGATCAGCATGCGCATCGCGCTGACCACGGTATTGGCCTCGTCGCGATCGTCCTCGCAGGCGATCACGGTGACCGGCGTGCCTTCTTCGTTCTCGGTCCAGAGCTGCTTGGGTTCGCGCTCCAGATTGCGACTCACCACGGCATGTGCGACGCGCAGGATGCGCTGAGTGGAACGGTAGTTCTGCTCCAGCTTGACGATCTTTGCGTCGGGAAAATGCCTGCGAAAATCCAGGATGTTGCGTCGGTCGGCGCCGCGCCATCGATAGATGCTCTGGTCGTCGTCGCCGACCACGCACAGGTTGCGGTGCACCTCGCACAGACCTTCGACCAGCGCGAACTGCACGTGGTTCACATCTTGGAATTCGTCGACCAGCACGTGGTCGTAGCGAGCTTGCAGCTCGCGCCGCAAGGCCGGGTCCTTGCGCATCGCATACACCAAACGAAAGATCAGATCACCGAAGTCGAGCGCGGAGGATGCCGCCATCCGCTGCTCATACACGGTGTAGATCTGATGCACGACGCGCTCGAAATCATCGACCGGCTCGAAGGCTTCCGCCGCAACGCCCTCCTGCTTGGCGGTGTTGATGCGCCACGCTACGAGCTTTGGCGGGTAGCGGCGGTCATCCAGCTTCAGGTCGCGCACCACACGCGTGAGCATCGCCTTCTGGTCGGAGTCGTCGTAGATGACGAAATCGCGCTTCACGCCACAGGCCTCGGCGTGGGCACGCAAGAGCCGCGCGCAGACGGCGTGGAAGGTGCCAACCCAGAGCGAGCTGGCCTGCCCCGGCACCAGCTTCTCCAGACGCTCGCGCATCTCGCGCGCGGCCTTGTTGGTGAACGTGACAGCCAAGATCCGATACGCCGGCACGCCCTCGACCTCGATCAGATGGGCAACCCGCTGCGTGATCACGCGCGTCTTGCCACTGCCGGCGCCTGCAAACACGACGAGCGGACCCTCGGCGTGCCTCACGGCGGCGAGCTGCTCCGAGTTGAGCAAAGACGGGGGGTTCGTCACGGCGGGGAACCTAC
The DNA here is from genome assembly GCA_017881145.1 of Sandaracinaceae bacterium. GTDB lineage: Bacteria > Myxococcota_A > Polyangia > Polyangiales > JAFGIB01 > JADGRF01. The sequence continues at coordinate 4,733 of JADGRG010000741.1, forward strand.
ACCGAGACTCGCTTGGATTGAACTGCTGATCGCCAAGCCATCTTGGCCCGGGTCAGCAGCCTGCCAGCCACCGCGACGCGTAGCAGAAAGCTCCGGCGCGGGCACAGACGACGAGCTCGCGATCGTGCTACACAAACCACCATGAAGCCCGCTTCCCAGCAGGCCGCAGAGACCGCCAAGTCGTTGAATGAACAGGCGCCGCGGCCGTCCGAGCTAGCTGGTAACATACCCGCCAACCAGCCTTCGGCTCTCGGCGGGAAGAGTGACATACCCGCCGAGCAGCCTGCGGCTCTCGGCGGGAAGGAAGTGCGCAAGGGCCATGTTGACGACGCGCTTGTTGACGCGGCACGCAAAGGTGACCCAGCCGCATTTCGACAACTCTTCGATAACTACCACCGTCGCGCGTATGCCATCGCGCTC
>JADGRG010000742.1 GCA_017881145.1 Sandaracinaceae bacterium
CTCCGGCACGTGCTTCGCCGAGACTGCGTGCGACGACCGCATCGACAACGACCGCGACGGGCTCACCGACTGCGCGGATACGCAGGACTGCGGAGCGTTCCCGTTGTGCGTCATCCCGCCCAATCTCCCGACTATCGCGCCGCCCATCGACCGCAGCTCGGGTACCCGATTCTTCGATCTGCTCTCGTTCCTGACGCAGGGCAGCGCTCCGGTGCAACGTAGCGTTGCTCCTTCCGCGATCTCCCCAGAGCAGGCAGCGCTCGTTCAGGGTGCCGTGCGCACGGCGCAAGGTGCTGCGCTCTCCGGGGTACTGGTCACGGTCGTCGAGCATCCCGAGCTGGGCAGCACGCTCAGCCGGGCCGATGGCGGCTTCGATCTGGTGGTCCCTGGTGGCGCGGAGCTCGTGTTGAGCTTCGAGCTTTCGGGGTACCTGCGTGTCGAACGCGCTGTTCACACTGGGTTCCGCGGCGCAGAAACGCTCGACGACGTGGTGTTGCTGACGCGCGCGCCGAGCGTAACGCCGCTCGATCTGAGCGGCGGCAGCGCCGGCTACCAGGTCGCCCGCGCTGCGGTTCAAGCGGACCAAGCTGGTGCGCGGCAGGCGACGCTGCTGATTCCGCCGGGCGTCACCGCCCAGACGTATCTGCGCAGCGGCGTCAGCGCACAACTGACGCAGCTGTCACTGCGCATGACGGAGTATACGGTGGGTGCAAGCGGTTCGGCCGCAGTGCCAGGGCCGCTGCCTGGACCCAGCGCGTACACGTACGGAGTTGACCTCTCGGCCGATGAATTTCTGGAGGGTGGAGTCGAGGTCGAAGGGCGCAGGGTCGTGCTCAGTCAGCCGGTCCCACTCTACGTCGAGAACTTCCTCGCGTTCCCCACGGGCACGGCACTGCCTCTGGGCTACTACAACGCGGACGCAGCCAAGTGGGTGCCCGAAGCCAGCGGCGTGGTGATCGAGGTCTTGAGCATCGACAGTGGCCTGGCCGTCATCGACGCCAACGGCGATGGCGTCGCCGAGAGCGCGCTCGAGCTTGCAGTCATGGGCATCGACGATCAAGAGCGTGCGGTGCTCGGTGGGCTCTACCTGCCAGGACAGTCGCTCTGGCGCGTGATGCTGCCGTATCTTTCTTCCTGGTACGTCGACCTGGGCTCGGCGCTGCCTGCGGGCGCGACATCGCCACCGCGCAATAACCTGCCGGTCGACGCAACCTTCCGACAGACCGTGCGGCAGGACATCCCGATCACCGGAACCGCGTTCTTCCTGCACTACAGCAGCGACCGCGTGCTCGGCTACGCTCGCGGCCGCCATCTCGACCTCGACCTGGGTGTGCCGGCTGGTCTCTCCACCAAGCCTCACCACGTTCGGCTCTCCGTGCATCCGAGCACGGGCGGTGGCGATGACTTTCGCTGGCTCGTCCCGACCGTGTCGGCTCCCGTCAGCGAGTTTGCGGATGCTCCTCTGCCAGCGAGTCAGTTGTTGGGCTGGGACTGGTCGGGCAGCGACCTCGCCGGTCGCGCGCTGCAGGGCGCTTACAACGTCGAGGTCACGACCAGCTACGAATACAGCTGTGATTACCGAGCGGCGCTCTCCTTCGCTGGCTATCGCGGTGCTGGGCTTCTGCCGTTTGTCGCACTGACTGGCAGCGCCGGTACGGCCGCCGCCGGTCGCTAGCTCCTGGAACGTGGCACCTGCCTCGTACCCCGGCAGCAGACCTTCAGCATCGAGCAGTGGGACAACCGCACGCTCGGCCTTGGCGGCTTCAGCTTGAACGTGCAGCACGTCGCAGAGCCCAATGGGCCGCTCTTGCTTGGCGATGGCCGGCGCACCACGGCGACCACGCTAGCGGTTAGCAAGACGCTCGCCGACCCGCTCGCGCCCATGCCGCCGCCGTTCAACGGCGTCGATGTTGCGCAGGCAGCGATCTCACCGACCGGAGCGATACAAGCTGAGGGCAACGGTGAGCTCTACATCGCGGGCGCCGGCCCGTACCTGCATCGCGTCAGCGCGAACGGAGTCGTGACCACGATCGCGGGCGGTGCTCCCGGAAGCTGCGCGTCCACATCGATCGTGGATGGCACGCCGGCGCTGCAGGCCGCCTCACCGGTCTGTGGCTTTAACGATCTGGCCGTGCTGCCCAGCGGCGATGTGGTCGCAACCGATCAAGCACGCATCGTTCGCATCGAGCGCAGCACTGGCAAGCTCTACCAGTTGAGCGGCGGCGATGGCCTCGGCGCTGGCACGTTCACGGCCGACGGAGCAGCTGCTCGTAACGCTACGCTCGCAAACCCGAGCGCGATCGCAGTCGACGGGACGGGCCGCATCTTCTTCTCGGAGTGCGGCAGCCGGCCGCTGGTGCGGATGATCGATCTCGATGGCAAGCTCGTGACGATCGCGGGTAACGGTGCCTCGGGATCGACCACCGTCCGCACGCCGGTCGATGCGCTGAGCGTGCCGCTCTTGTGTGTGCCGGCCGGTGCGTTGGCCGTGAGTGATGAGGGCGCGGTCTACTTCGCAGTAGAGGGCGGCAACCGCGCTGTGCTGCGTGTCGACACCGAAGGCAAGCTCGTGATGCTCGGAGGTTACGACGGCTGCGCAGACGCGAGCTGCGTCGGGCATCCGTCGGGCGTGGAGCTCGATCGCGAGGGTTCGGTGTACGTCGCCGAGCGCGCTGCCGGCAGCGTCTATCGGTACAGCGCGACCGACACGCGAGGCTGGAGCTATGAGGCGCACGATGAGAGCTACGAGTGGGTCTCGGGCAAACCTGGCGAGCTGAGCGATCCGCGCTGCAATCGGCCAGCAGCTCTGCCGGCCTCGGCCTTCTTCACCGGCACGCGCTCTGACGTGGTGAACGGTCTGGCTGTCGCCGCAGACAAGTCGCTCTACACCACCGAGAGCTGCAACCGATTCGCCAGCGCCAGCGCTGCGGCTGCGCCCGGTGCTGCCTACGTGCGCGCCAGGCGCCCCGACCCCAACGCCGAGCGCATCATCGCCTCGCCCGACGGCCAGGAATACTACGTGTTCGACCACAGCGGGCGGCACCTCGAGACGCGGGACGCCGCCAGCGGTGGCACACTCTTCACGCTCGCCTACAACGCCAGCGGGCAGCTCGATCATGTCACCGACGCGAGCGGGGATGTCACGAGCATCCTGCGCGACGGCGTTGGAGCGCCGGCTGCAGTGGTCGCACCCTTCGGCCAACGCACCGAGCTGCATCTCAACGCCGACGGCTACCTCGACTCTGTCAAACCCGACCCAAGCCACGCGCCCTACACCATGAGCTACGCGAACGCCGGTGGTTTGCTCCAGACCTTCACCACACCGGGCGGCTCGACCAGCACGTTCGGCTACGATGCGCTCGGCAGACTCACCAGCCGTACCAACCCCACCGCCTCGACTGTGACCTATTCCTTCACTGACGGCCCAGGCCAGAAGTCGGTGGTCGAGAGCGGACCCGACGGCGCTCGCACCTCTGCCGAAGCCGCTTACGACAACGGCAGCAGCTCCGTTGCAGTGACGAGCGCAGACGGCGCGACGACTCAAACGCTGTCGAGCGATCCGCAGCGGCGCACAGAGACGAGCGCAGACGGCACGCGCATCGATGCCACCTTGGCGCAAGACCCCCAGTGGGGTGCGCTCGCTCCGCTCACAAGTGGCAGCATCGCCATGCCGAGCGGCCTGCGCCGTGACGTTGCGACGCACAGAACGGCAACTCTGGCCGTGCCTGGCGACCCTACCAGCGCGACGGTCGTGCAGGAGCAGACGGTCGTGAACGGTGCCATCTGGGACACCACGATCGATCTGGTCAATCACACCCGCACGACCACGTCGCCTGCAGGGCGCGTCAAGCGTGTAAGTAGTGATGCGGCAGGCAGACCACTAGTGGTAGAGCAAGGCGGCAGGAGCCCGGTGCAGACGATGTATGACGCGCACGGCCGCGTGGCATCCGTCTCGAGTGACGCCGACAACCTGACGCGCAGCACGGAGTACAATTACTCCCCTGACACGGGCTATCTGGAGAGCGTGGTCGATGGCACGGGCGACACCAACAGCTACGCCCGCGACGCTCAAGGCCGCGTGACACAATGGACGCGACCGGACGGCGCAGTTACCACGATCGACTATGACCCGAACGGCAACGTGATCTCGATCACGCCTCCTGGGCAGGCCCGGCACGGCATGACCTACACGCCTGCCGACGCGCTTGAGGAGTACGCGCCACCGTCACTCGGCGGCACCGCCACGAGCGTGGGCTACCGCTACACCCCCGACGGCAAGCTGCAGCACGTGCTCCTGCCGGACGGCCGCGAGATCACCAACGCCTATCGCTCCGACGGCAAGCTCGACACGGTGACCTCCCCGCTCGGCACCGCCAGCTACAGCTACGCCGCGACCGGTGCGCTGCGCTCGATCACGGCCGCTGACGGCGGCACGCTCACCTTCGGCTCTGACGGCTCGCTGCCGAACATCGTGATCTGGGGCGGCCCGCGCGCCGCCGTGCGCGGCTGGGTCACTCGCACCTACGATGCGGGCTTCCATATCGAGTCGCTGGGCGTCAACGGCGGGACCGTCGCGACCTACAGTCGAGACGCCGACGGCCTCATCACTAGCGTCGGCCCGATGCAGCTCGCCCGCGACCCGAGCAGCGGTGACGTTGTCGGCACGACGCTCGGTGCAGTGACCACCGTCGAGCAGACCAGCAACCAAGGTGAATTCGCGACGCTCAGCGCGGCCTATCAAGGCGCGAGCTTCTACAGCGAAGAGATCTTGGCCCGAGACGCCGTTGGAAGGATCAAGCTGCGCCGAGAAACCGTGGGAACCACTGCAACGCAGTACGGCTACGAGTACGACGGCGCAGGCAGGCTCTGGAAGGTGCAGATCGATGGCAGCTTGGCTCGGCAG
>JADGRG010000743.1 GCA_017881145.1 Sandaracinaceae bacterium
CCGTGCGCATGAGCTGCAGCATTCCAGGGCTGGTGCCTCCCGTGGTGCAGGGCACAGATCTGCACGTCGACGGCGGCGTCGCAAACAACCTTCCGGACGACGTGATGCGAGCGCGCGCCCAGGGGCCGGTGATCGCCGTGGACGTCGGCCCCTCGGTCGACCTCAGCATCGACCCGCGCTACGCGGAGTACCCGCCCGCCTGGAAGGTCCTCGCCCACAACGTGAACCCCTTCGGCAAAGTCTCGGCGCCGACCCTCTTCCACATTCTCTTCCGCACCGCGATGTTGAGCAGCCACGGAGCGAGCTCGCGCGCCCGCACCTCCTGCGCGCTCTACCTGCGCCCGCGCGTGGAACGCTTCCCCTTCCTGGACTTCACGCCGATCGAGGCCATCGCAGAAGAAGGCTACCGCACGACGCACGCCCAGATCGCAGAGTGGAAGAGCACTCAGTCGCTCTGAAGAGCTGTCGAAAAATCGTCAGCCGAAGAAGACCGACTTGCGGCGGCCTCGGACCTCGGCGATGGCGCTCTCCATCTGCTGCTTCACTTCATCGCTGATCGCGCGGATCACAGCGGGCTGCTTGGCAGCGTCGGACCCGTAACGAGCCGCCACGTCGATCGGCGGTAGAAAACGGATGCACCACTTGGCGGGCAGCGGTGCCGGTACGAGTGGAAAGAGCGTGGGCGTGATCGGGAAGTAAGGCCATTCGGTCTTGCGCGTCCACCAGGACCAGTCGACCTTGCCGACGATTGGATAGCTCTCGGCGCTGCCGACGATGATGAAGGGGATGATCGGAGCGCCGTGACGCAGCGCGATCTTCACGAAGTCGTGACGACCGAATTTCCGCAGACGATAGGCGTCGCGATACATGGTGAATACGCCGCGAATACCTTCGGGAAAGATCCCGAGCAGCTCACCGTGTTCGAGCACGTAGTCGGCGTTCTCCTGACAGGCGACGAGCCCTCCGAGCTTGGTCGTGAAGTCGAAGACGAAGGGAAACTGAAAGCCCGTCGGATGCACGAGAAAGCGCGGAAAACGCTGCAAACGCTGGGAAAGCAGGTGCAGTACCATCACGCCGTCCCAAGCCACCAAGCCTCGATGCATGCCGGCCAAGATGCCCGCGCCGGTGCGCGGTACGTGCTCGAGACCTTCAATCTCGATGCGCCAGTAGTAGCGAGCCAGAAAGCCGAAGAGCTTGCGCCCTTGCCTGGCCAGATACTCCTTGTCCATGCCGAAGTCGTCGAACGGAGCCATGCGCTCCGGCGAAACACCGTCCCGAGTCACAGTCTGTCCCAGGAAATCGGCCAGAGCTTCGGCGCTGGAGCGTGTGGGCGCGAAGCCAAGCTCGCGCTTGAGCTTGCGTGTGCTCACCGTCCACGAGTAGCGAATGTAGTCGAGCTGATCGATGGGCGCCGAGAGGCCCAGCGCAGCGAGCATGCGACGTGGCCTGCCCTGCACCGCGCGCGGCAACGCGATGCTCACCGCATCTGCCAGCTCGAGCGCGGCCCGCACCGGAATCACACCATCGGGCGCAACGTTCCACGTGCCGCCATCGCTGCGTTCCGCGACGCAAGCGATGGCGCCTGCGAGATCGACGGGACTCAGGATCTGCAACGATGGATCGTGTCCGGCCAAGGTGACGGAAAAGCGTCCCGACAGGAGCCGGCTGAAATAGTCGTCGCCGCCACGCACGGGCACGGCGCTGGGCCGCAGCACACTCAGCTTGGTGTCGGGCAGCACACCCACCAGCTCTTGCGCGCGTGCCTCGAAAGCCAGCCACGCTGCAGAGATGGCGTTGCGAACGGCTCGACCAACCTGCCGCGACTCCTCGACGAAACCGGGATTGCGCGGCGTGGCGCCGTAGACCTCCGCGCTCGAGATCACGACCAGGTGCGACACGCCAGCCGCTGCACAAGCCGAGAGTGTGCGCTCTGCCTCTTCGAGGTCCGGGCCGACCGCATTGCCGACCGCGAGCTTGGGTAGATACACGACGGTCCGTGCACCCTGCAGCAGCGCAGCCACATCTGGCGCCAGCGCCAATCCGAGGCACGATGGGTCGAGCAGCTCCGGCACGGTGAAAGCCGCCCCCGCGGCCAGCGCGTTGCGCACTCGCTCCGCGAGCGGCCTACGGGCCGCCAGCACGACTAGCTCACTCATCGCGCCGTGCTCCGTCACCGCTCTCCGTTCCAAGGCGATTCCGACGGTAGCCGCTGTCGCAGCAGAGTCAAGGTCAGGGCAAGGTCGACGAGGTCCGCGAGCGGCCGGTACCCCGTGGGACCATGCCGTATCGGCAGCCAGCGCTCGGCCGCTGAGATTCTCACCACTACCACCTGAAGGAGTGAGCCGCTTTTCACGAACCTTGCTACTCTTTGCCTGGAGGCTGAACTAGATGCAGGCGACGCGAGTTTCTCTTCATCGACGTAGACGACAACCCGTCTTGCTTAGCTGGACTGTGGCGAGTGCCATCCTGGGCCTCACAACTGGCGCTTGCGGCAGCCACGGCACGGACGCAAGACCGAGCTCAACGGGCGGCGCGGGTAGCACCGCCGACGCAGGCAGCGGAACCGCTGGAGCTGCTGGCCAGGCGGGCTCCGCCGGAACGACCTCGACCGCAGGCGGCAGTGGCAGCGCAGGCACCGCGGCAAGCGCCGGCACTGGTGGTGTGGCCGGTGCGGCTGGCTCGATCGCGACCGTGACGGAGCCCCCGGTCTACGACTCGGGAAGCGACGTCAACCGCAACGCGGTGCGTGCCAACCAGATCTGCGAACGCCTCTCGGCCATCCAGTGCGCAGGCGAGGAGCACTGCTGCGACAAGCCCGGACGCACCAAAGCGCAGTGCTACGCGAGTATGCTCAACGTCTGCACGACGCAGCTGCACTTGGATGAGATCGCAGCCCGCTCGAATGCGGGCTTCAGCACCGACGCGGCCAAGCTGGCGTTCGACACCTTCGACACGTACGCATCGCAATGCGACACCCATGTTGCGACCTGGGGCATCTCCGTCGCTGGCCTGCGCGGGATCTTGCTGGGCACTATCGCCGCCAACGGTAACTGCGCGCCTCCGGGCTTCACCGTGACCGACCCGGTCGCCGATGGCGCCGCGCTCGCGTCCTGCAAGGATCTGACCACCCACGCCTGCCTCCCCGGCAGCTTGGGCCTGAGCTGGAAGTGCCAACCGAAGAGCGACGTGAACGGGCAGTGCTTCACCGACGTGAACTGCAAGGACGGACTCTACTGCGACAACCCGCAGCTCTCGCTGAGCTCACACCCTTGCCTCACACGCAAAGAGGTCGGCGCAGCCTGCGTGGGCCCAAACGAGTGCAAGTCGCTCTACTGCAAGCACAGCGTGTGCGTGACGGCCGATCAACAAGCCGCCTACTGTCTGGCGAACTGAACGGCACCATCGGTCCGGCTACCGCTCTGGCACCGCGCCTACGGCCTGACGTCGGTGAAATGGTTGGGCCTGGGAGCGACGCGCTGGATGGGTTACAAGGGGTCTGCCTCCGGCACCGGGTGCGCCTTCGACGAGGGACAACCGATGGAGCGCGCCAGGCGCCGCCGAACCAGCAGAAAGGATCCTGTTCCAGATGACCGAGACGCTGAAGATCGAAGACCTGCGCGAGGGCACCGGCACGCAGGCTGCAAGCGGAAAGTCCGTCACTGTGCACTACGTCGGCACACTCACCGACGGCTCCAAGTTCGACAGCTCCCGCGACCGCGGCCAAGGCTTCACGTTCCGCCTCGGAGCCGGCCAAGTCATCGCCGGTTGGGACCAGGGCGTGGCTGGCATGAAGATCGGTGGACTGCGCCGCCTCACCATTCCGCCGCACCTGGGCTACGGAGATCGCGGCTTCCCGCCCGTCATCCCGCCGAAATCCACGCTGGTCTTCGAGGTCGAGCTGCTAGAAGTGCGCTGACATGATCGAGCTGCGCTCTGTCAGCAAGTCTTACGGCGAGGGCGCCGGCCGGGTGGACGCGCTGCGCGGCGTCGATCTGCGCATCGAGGCTGGCGAGTTCGTCAGCATCATGGGCCCGAGCGGCTCCGGCAAGTCCACGCTCCTCAACCTGGTGAGCGCGCTGGATCTGCCGACTGCGGGCCAGATCACCATCGCCGGCCAGGACATCGCCACGCTCGACGACGACGCACTTACGCTCTTTCGGCGACGCAGTATCGGCCTGGTGTTTCAGTTCTTCAACCTCTTGCCCACGCTGGATGCACTCCACAACGTATTGTTGCCGGTGATGCTGGAGCGCAAAGCTACCGGCGCGGACCGAGCTCGCGCCCAGCAACTCTTGGTCGAGGTGGGCCTGGGCGCGCGCACCACCCACCGCATGCACCAACTCTCTGGCGGCGAAATGCAGCGCGTCGCCATGGCACGCGCGCTGGTGCTGCAGCCACGGCTCATCCTCGCCGATGAGCCCACCGGAAACCTCGACACCGTGACGGGCGGCTCGATCCTCGCGCTCTTGCGCTCGCTTTGCACCCAACACGGCACGACCGTGGTGATGGTCACCCACGATCGCAACGCGGCCCAGGCTGGCGATCGCATCGTGTCCTTGCGCGATGGCGCCATTGTCGGCGATGAGCCGGTGCGGCGGCAGGCCGCAAGCTCGCTCGGAGAAAGTGCGTGACGCTTCGTCGACTGCTCCGTGCGCTCGGCGCAATCGCCTCTGCCGTGGTGTTGAGCTTCGTCTACCTGGCGGCACTCCTGCTCACGCCCTGGCGGCTCGGGCGCCTTCTGCGCACGGTGAGCATCCCGCGCCTCAACGAGCACCGCTTGCGTACCAGCCTCACCGTGATCGGCATCGCGCTCGGCGTGGCGGTGTTGATCGCCGTCGTGATCGTCAACCGCTCGATCCTGAGCAGCATGAGCGCGACGGTCGACGACATCGCTGGCAAAGCCGACTTGCAGGTC
>JADGRG010000744.1 GCA_017881145.1 Sandaracinaceae bacterium
ATCGATCAGGTCGGCAGGCATGAGCTGCGCAGCGGCCGCATAGAGCTCGAAGGGATAGTCGAGCCAGCTCGCTTTCTGTGTGCTCTCAGCCAGGCGCAGTGCGTAACGAACGGCCGAGCTCAGTACCTCACGCTCCGGACGCTCCTGAGACTGCGCGCGCGCCAGGATTCCGCTCAGCATGCCGAGCACGATGCGCTCCGCTTCCTCGTAGCGGCCAAGTGCCATGGCTTTGTCGGCGAGCTGCGCGAGCATTGGAAACGGACCCTGGGCTTTCGGAGCACCGTCGTCGATGATCGGCCTAGCTGCATCGCTAGCGGGCGCCCGGGCAGCGGAGGGATCGGCGGGGGCGCTGCAGTGTGGACAGCTTCCTGCGGCGTTCGGGATGAGGCCACCACACTTCACGCACTGCATCAGTTCCATGGTGTGCGCCATGGACTTGCCTCGTTCCGTGTTCTTGAGAACGAGCTCCCGCGAGCCGATGCAGATCCGATCCCCATCGTAGAGGCGTGCGACTTTGTCGATGCGCATACCGTTGACCAGGACCCCGTTGCGGCTATCGAGATCGCGCACTTCGACTTCGTCGTCGACCACACGAAAGCTCGCATGCCTGCGCGACACGGAGGTGTCGTCGATCACGAGATCACATTCCGCAACGCGGCCTGCGATGAAATCGCCTTCGCCGACGTTCACGTCGATGTTCTCGTAGCGCAAACAGAATCGGCCCAAAGCAAGACCTCTTGGGGATCGTCCCCGAACCATGATTCTACGCGATCCTTGACCACTTCTGCAGCTCTACTGCATGAGTCTACGTCATCAAGCATGTGCGTGCGGGTATGCGCCTGTGTCGCGTTCGGAGCGCGCAAGGCTGAGGGCCGCTCGCTGCGCCCTTAAATGCAACAAGCAGCGACCCACATCGATGGGCCACTGCTTGCGCGTTGTCCGTCCACACGATCGCTGCAGCCGTGAGCTGCAGCTGTCGCGGGCAGTCTTCAATCCCTGGAGAGGGAGGCGACTTGGCCGAGCTCTTTGAGCAGACGCCCCTGGACCTCGCTCGTCTTGTCCATGCGCGCGTTGAGGTCCCCGAGGTCGACGCGGTATTTGCCGAAGAGGTTGGCTGACTCGCCGAGGATGTTGCGGCTGCGAACCTTGTCGAGCATCACCACGTACTTCTCGTAGTCCTTGTCCATGCCTTCTTGACCGGCATAGACCGTGCGCGCGACTTCCTGGCCGCCTTGGTTCGTCGACACTTTGACCTTGATACCCTCGGGCTCTGCGTCTTTGGCTTTGCCCTTGCCCTTGGATTTCTTGCCCGTGTCGGCCGCCGCCGCTTCCGGCTGCGCAGGCGGGATGGTTACGAACACCAGAGCGCCGCCCAAGTTGTCTCCGGCCTTGGTGAACACCAAGCCATACTCGCTGTTGATTAGGCCATCGGTCGCGGCCGCGGACTTGTTGAGATTGTCGCGCTTCGTGCCGGCAGTCTTCGCGCCGAGCGCGGTGAAGCCGTCCCAGAGCAGATTGATGTTATTGTAGTACTCGAAGAGATCGTCGACGACGTTGTCTCCGAAGGCGCGATAGAGGCGGCGATGGAACTCGTTGGCGCTGAACGGGCGCTTCATCGCGACCAGCGATTCGATCGACGCGTAGTCGACACTGGCCTTCTGTCCGGGCCCGCCGGTGGATGCCGTCACGGCCTTCTTGAGCGCGGCCTTGGCTTGGTCCACGTTCTTCGAGACTTGCTGGATCTTGGAGTAGATGTCTTTGCCGTCCGCAACCGCCATCTTGAACTGGTGGCGCTGGTCGGTCGTGTTGCCGACGCCGTAACCGACGAGGACGCCCAGCAGAATGCCGACAACCACCAGCACGATCCCGCGGGCGCGCGACTTGCGGCCGATCTCGTCGTCCTTCAACGCCGAGTCGTCGATGACCAGCGTGACTTTCCTGGTCTGCGGCAAGGCCGCTGCCGACGCTGTCGCCAGGGGATCGATGCGCTGCTGCGTTGCCGCGGGCACACCAGCCGACGCCGGCGCCGGCCGGGCAGCACCGGGCTGCGGCGTCGCCCCACGGGCAACCATCGGCGAGCTGCCGAACGCACCCGGGAATGAGCCGGGGGCGGGCAGGCTGCCGGGGCTCGACCGCGGCCCACCGACCGCCGGAGGCGGAACACTGCCGATCGGCGGGGTCGCGAGCGGGTTGCGAACGGACGGCGGGGGAACCGAGCCACCAGGCGGCACGGAGGGAGTCCCCACTTGGCCGGGCGTAATGGTGCGCCCAAGGCGCGCCTTCAGGTTCTTGATGTCACGGGGTTTGTTGCTCGGAGTTGCCATGCCCTTGGCCCTGTCCTGTCTGGAGACTTTTCGGCGACAGCCTGTTGTCTACGCTCGAGCAGGTGTAACGAACCTGCGTACAACGAGCCGACTGACAAGCTAAGTACGCTATCTGTGGCGCCCAAGTGGTGTCAAGCGTTCCGGGGGGTCGAGTGTACGAAAATGTGCACGTCCCTGTTCTTGGCTACTCACACGACGATATCCCCGAGTGCGTCGTGCGCTTCCGGACCCCGCGGGTGGTGGAGTAGTGTCCCCGGCGATGAAGTTGCGAGATGCAGAAGGTCGTTGCGTGGTCCTGCCTGGCGGGACCGAGTTGCACTATCACGCGGTAGGTCGTGGGCTGCCGGTGTTGCTCATGAACGGTCTCGGTGGACCGCGCGAAGTTTGGCGCGAGCTGGTCCGGCACTTCTCCGATCGCTATCGCTTCCTCTTCTGGGAGTATCGCGGCCTGCAAGCCGGTGACGGCAGCGCACGTGTGATCGGCGGAGTCCGGGACCATGCCGAAGACGCTTGCGCGATTCTCGACGCCGAGGGCGTGAGTCGCACTGCGGTCATCGGTTGGTCGATGGGCGTTCAAGTTGCGCTCGAGCTCTTTCATCAGGCGCCGGATCGCATCGCGTCGCTCGTCCTCATCAACGGCGCGCCACGCACAGCTTGGGCCGATGGCGGCGCTCGCAGTGTTCGCGGCAAGGTCATCGCCAACGCGCTATGGCTGCTGCGTCGCTCCCCGCGCTTGGTGGACACTGCCCTGCGCAGCGGCTTGCGCGCGCCGGAGGCGTTCACTTGGGCGCGTCGCGTCGGACTGGTTGGAGAACGCGTCGACGCTGAGACCTTCGCGCAGATTGCTGGCGGGTTCCTGCAACTCGATGTGCCGGCGTATCTGGAGATGCTGATGCGTCTTGCTGAGTACGACGCGAGCGACCTGCTTTCGCAGATCGACGTGCCCACGCTGGTGGTCGCTGGTGACCGCGATCCTTTCACTTCGAGGGCCAGCATGGAGCGCCTCGCCAACGACGTCGCCGGCGCCGAGTACTTGGTGTTGCCCGGCGCTTCGCACTACGTGCTTCTGGATCAATTCGAGCGAGTGAACCTGCGCATCGAGAAGTTCTGGAACGAGCGCGGCTACCGTGCCGAGAAGCGCTCTTCCATCGCGCCTGCACCAGCCTGACTTAGGTGCCGCGATGGCTGTCGCGCACTACGAGTCAGCTCCGTTTGCACCCGGCTTGCGCCCCGCAGCAAAAATTGCTTCATTGCCACCGCCATGATCCTCGTCGTCGATAACTACGACTCGTTCACCTACAACTTGGTGCAATACCTCGGCGAGCTTTCCGCCGTCGTCGAGGTGTATCGCAACGACGAGATCAGCGTCGACCGTGTGGGCGAGCTGTGTCCGGAAGCGATCCTCATCTCCCCGGGGCCAGGCAATCCGGACGAGGCGGGCATCACCCTGGCAGCGATCCGGCGCTACGCCGGCCAGATCCCCATCTTCGGCGTGTGTCTCGGTCACCAGGCCATCGGGCAAGCTTTTGGCAGCCGCGTGGTGCGCGCTGAACGCCTGATGCACGGGCGCACTTCGCCGATCTTGCACACCGGCAAGGGGGTGTTCGCGGGGTTGCCGAGTCCTTTCACTGCGACTCGCTATCACTCGCTGATCGTCGAGCGCGCCTCGCTGAGCGCGGACTTAGAGATCACGGCCTGGACCGCGGAAGGCGAGATCATGGGGCTCGCGCATCGCACACTGCCGGTCGAGGGCGTGCAGTTTCATCCCGAGTCCTTCCTGACGGAACATGGCCACGAGATGCTTCGCAACTTCCTGCGTCGCTTGCCCGACCAAGGGCGATGCCGGCGTCCGCAGGCTGCGTGATGAAGGACGCCATCGCCACCGTCGTTGCTGGTCGGCATCTCGATGCCGTGAGCATGGAACGGGCGCTCGAAGAGATCTTGACCGGTGCGGCGTCGCCGGCCCAGATGAGCGCGCTCTTGGTTGGACTGCGCATGAAGGGCGAGACGGCTGAGGAGATCGCTGCGGCTGCGCGAGTGATGCGGCGGCACTGGGTGGGCGTGGAGCTTGCGTCTGCTGGCGTGCTGGTCGACACCTGCGGCACGGGCGGCGATGGAGGCAATACCTTCAACATCTCGACCGCGGCAGCGATTGTCGTGGCCGCGGCAGGCGTGCGCGTGGCCAAGCACGGAAACCGCGCAGCCAGCTCGCGCTCGGGAAGCGCCGATGTGCTCGAAGCGCTGGGCGTGAACATCGCGCTCGGCCCCGCCGCCATCAGCCGCTGCATCGACGAGCTCGGCATTGGCTTCATGTTCGCGCGCACGCACCATCCAGCCATGCGCCACGTCGGAGCGGTGCGGTCCGAGATCGGCGTGCGCACGCTCTTCAACTTCTTGGGGCCTTTGGCCAACCCGGCTGGTGCTACGCATCAGGTGATTGGGGTGTCCGAGCCTCGCATGTTGCAGACCATGGCCCAGGTGCTCGGATTGCTCGGGGGCACGCGCGCACTGATCGTGCACGGTCACGGTGGGCTCGACGAAATCTCGCTCTCCGGGCCGACCGAGGTTGCCCGCCTGCAAAATGGACAAGTGACCCTCGGCAAGATCACGCCGGAAGACTTCGGGGTACGCACCCAGCCGGATGCGGATCTGCGCGGTGGAGATGCAAGTGACAACGCCGGAATCATCTCCGCGATCCTGGCAGGTGAGCGCGGTGCGCGCCGTGACGCCGTGGTCGTGAACGCTGCGGCGGCGTTGCATTTGGCAGGTGCGGCAGGCTCGTTGCGCGAGGCGGCTCTCTCTGCGGGGCAGGCGCTCGACTCGGGAGCTGCTGCGCGCAAGTTGCAGGCCTGGGTGGCGCTTTCCAAGGCTGACTGATGTCTCCCGTCGACTTCCTCACGCCGATCATCGAGCGCAAGCGGCGCGAGGTCGCTCGTCGCAAGCGGCACCGCGGAGCTGCGCCGATCCACCGTGCTTCCGCAGCGGATGGCGGCGTCGACCGCGGCGAGCTCGCGCGGCGTGCGCTGCGTCGCGCGCCGGGGCAACGGCCGGTCGTGATCGCGGAATTCAAGCGAAGCAGTCCGAGCGCGGGGGTGATTCGTCCCAAGGAACCCAGAGACGTGGAGCGCATTTCGCAAGCCTACGTTGCCGCGGGTGCGGCAGCAGTGAGCGTGCTTTGCGATGGGCCAGGCTTCTGCGGCACCCCGCTCGACGTCCGGCGTGCCGCACGCGCCATCAATGTCCCGCTGCTCTTCAAAGAGTTCGTGGTCGACGAGATCCAGATCGATTTGGCGCGTTCGATGGGCGCGCACATGGTGCTCTTGTTGGTGCGCGTGCTGAGCGACGAACGCTTGCGCGAGCTGGTGGACGCCACGTTGGCGCGCGGCCTGGCGCCGGTGGTCGAGGCTGCAGACTCAGAGGAAGTCGAGCGAGCGGTGGCCACGCGCGCCACTATCATCGGGATCAACGCGCGGGATCTGCGGACGTTTCGGGTGAGCCTTGCTGCCGCTCAAGACGCCATCGATCGCATTCCCCTCGATCGCATCGCCGTGCACATGAGCGGCGTGCACAGCCGCGAGGACTTCGCTCGCATCGCAGCCACGCGCGCTGATGCCTTGCTGATCGGCGAGGGCTTGATGCGGGCCAGCGCTCCCGGGCAGCGTCTGCGCGAGTTGCTCGGAGCGTAGCGCTCCCTGGCGATTGGACTGAGAGCGCTCTGATGAGCTCTGGTTCACACCGCCCTAAGCACTGGGGCGCGAGCTCCCCGGAGCTCGCGGAACCGAGGCCCCCGGCCGCGCCGGCAGCGTGACGAGGAAGGTCGCACCCCGGTTCTGTTCGCTGTTGATCTCGACTGCGCCGTTGTGCGCATCGACGATCTGTCGCACCAGCGCGAGCCCTATTCCCGCGCCGTGAGTGCGTTCCGAGTAGAACATGTCGTAGACCTTGGTCCGCTGTCCCGGATCGATGCCGCGTCCTTGATCGCTGACTTCCAGCACCGCGCGGTCATCGCCTTCGGCGTGCGTCGTGATGCGCACGGTCGTGCCGGCGGGCGAGGCTTGGAGCGCATTCTTTACGAGGTTCCAGAGCACTTGTCGGATCTGATCTCCATCGACCCAGGCCAACACGGGCAGGTCCGGCACGACCTGCTCGATGTGGACGCCGCCGTCCGCTGCGGGCCCTCGTTTCGCCATCGCCACCACCTCCTCGACGATGGGCCGTAGATCGTATTCCTTGCGCTGCGGTTCTCGTGGGCGACCTACCAGCAGCATCGTCGACACCAGGTCGTCGAGTCGTTCGACTTCGTGCAAGACGATTCCAAGCAGACGGCTATCCTCGGTGCCCAGGGCCTGCGACCCGCGGACCAGCTCGACCGAGCCCGAGATGGAGCTGAGCGGATTTCGGATCTCGTGCGCGAGTCCGGCAGAAAGCCGTCCGAGCACGGCCAATCGTTCGCCGCGGGCGGCAGCCTCTCTCAGCTGGACGATCTCGCTCAGATCCTGGAAGAGCACGAGCGTGCCGATCAGCGTGCCGTCCAGGTTGGTCAGTGAGTTCAGCGAGTAGCCGACCGGGAATCTCGTTCCGTCGGGTCGCGTCGCTTGCCCCTCGGCGCGCAGCACGTTGCCCTCGGTGTCGGCACTGCGGCGCGTGATCGTGGAGACCGTCAGCGGCAGATAGCGCGCGACGGGCTCATCGATCAGCCTGAATGGGTCCGTCCTGAAGATCTCGACAGCGGTTGGGTTGATGGTGCGAATCCGCCCATCGAGGTCGGTGGTCAAGAGGCCGGACGTAAGGGAGCGGACGATGTCGTCGTTGAGGCGGGCCAGGGTCGCGGCGCTGGCTTCCGCGATCCGCAGTCGGCCGCCAGCGCTGAGCAAGCGCGCCGATAGGTTGCCTGCCAGCAACGTCACGAGGAAGAGGCCGAGCACGTTGAGCAAGGTCGCGTAGACCAGCTCCATGAACGGTATGCGGTAGGCCTCTACCGATTGGTCAGGCGGTGCCGGCAGCCAGTAGAGCGACAGACTCACAGCGAGTGCCGCGTAGAGCGCAATCGCAGCCACGCCGGTGACGCGCGCAGCCAGCGGGCCAACGACCATCGCAGCCATCAGCACGGCGACGCCGTAGAGAAAGGTGAAGCCGCTGCCCGCGCCACCGGTGATGTATACGAGCCCCGTGGTGAGCAAGAGGTCGCCTGCGACTTGAGCGACTGCCACGCGGTCGCGCCGCCTGGTGCCGAGGAGCCACACCGAGAAAGCGAGGGACCCGCCGTAGATGGTCGCGATCAGGCTGACCAGGAATCTCGGCGTGAACGAATCCATGCCGTGCTGATTTCCGAGCGCGACCAGCAGCGTGCCGCCGAGCAAGAGCGTCGCTACGCCCAGGCGCGTGCCCATGAAGAGCAGCAGCCGCCGGGTGGTTTGCCGTTCTTCGTCCGAGCGCGGCGGTGGCGGGAGG
>JADGRG010000745.1 GCA_017881145.1 Sandaracinaceae bacterium
GAACGCCCTGGTCAAGCTCCAACTCCAGGTCGCTGCACAGAATGCCGCGGCGCCCCCGAAGCCTACGGACGAGAAGCCTGCTTGGGACACCGCGCACCCGCCGGCCGCGCCGACGCTCCATCCTGAAGCGCCACCCGCCGCTCATCCCGAGGTGCCTCCGGCACCACACACCGAAGCCGCGCCTGCAGCCCATCCCGAAATTCCACCAACACCCTACCCCGAAGTTCCCCCGACCCCACCATGAAGATCGCTGCGCTCGGCGCCATGTATGTGTCTGCCCACGTCTTGTCCGCCCCGAGTGTGCGGTAGGCAGACACGCCGCTCAGCGCGTGCCTCGCTTGAATCTGCCTACTCGCCTCCGCTAACCTCCCGCACCGAATGTCAGCCAACGTGCCCGAAGAGCCGGTTGTTTCCCCGGGTGCGCTGGTTCCGGGCGCCGTGATCGGTGGCCGCTTTCAAATCGAGAGCGAGTTCGCCGCCGACACTCTGGGCCGCACGCTGCTGGCGCGTGACCAGAAGACCAAGAAGCCCATCGCGATCCACCTGCTGGCGCCATCACTTGGCAACGACCGGGCAACCTACGAGCTCTTTCGCGAAGAGGTCCGGACCGCGGCCAAGCTCAAGCACCGCTCGCTGGTCGCAATCTACGGCGTGGGCACGCACGCAGGCGATCAACATTTCGTCGCACGCGAGTGGGTGCAGGGGCAGTCGCTCTCGGAGTTGGTCGCGGAGCGAAGGGTACAGGCGCGACCGCTTTCGGTCCGCGGTGTCTACAACGTCATCGCGCATGTCTGCCGCGCCCTGAGTGCGATGCACGAGCTCACCTGCCACGGCGCACTGCGGCCCAGCATCGTCTGGGTCACGCGCAGCGGACGCGTTAAAGTCGGTGACCTCGGAACAGGACTCGGCCTGGTGAAAGCCGGCAGGTGGCAACTCCTGCCCGTCGAGGAGCAGGCCTTCCTCGCGCCAGAAGTGAAAGCCGGCGGCCAACCCGACACGCGCAGCGACATCTTCGGCGTGGGCGCGCTGCTCTACGTCCTGCTCACGGGCCGTTCGCCGATCGACCAGTTCATGCCGCCGTCGCAAGCGCATCCGGATGCGACGCAGGAGCTCGATGCGCTCCTTCTGCGTTGCCTCGCTGCCGACCCGGCACAGCGCTTCCGCACCCCGGATGAAATCATCGCGGCCATCTTGCCGCTCTCGGCGGCATCACCGGAACCGCAGGGGATCGACTTCGCTGCGAACATGGACATCGACGTCGACATCGCCGTCTCGATCGGTCCGCCAGCACCCAGAGCAGCGCCCGCCGCCTCGCCGATGCCGGCCACGGATCTTCGCATCTCACCCCCGCCGCACGCCCCGCTGCCCCCGCAAGTAGCCAGTGCGCAGCGTCCGGCCGCGCCGACGCCAACAGCTGCACGCGCACCCACCCCACCCGCCATAGCGCAGACCCACACGCCTGCCGTGCAGCCGGCAAGACCTGCAGCGAACACTCCGCACGTGGACCACGTGGACATCGCCGAGCTCAGTGCACGCCTCACCAAGAACGACGGTCCGCGCTGGATGGCGGTCAAGGACGGGATGGACCACGGTCCGTTCACGGCTCGCGAGTTGATCAAGCTGATCGTCGACGGAGAAGTCCTCGAGCAGCACAGCCTCTTCAACATGTCGACGAACGAACGCAAGCTGGTCGGCGAGTATCCCGACTTCGCGGAGTTCGTGCACCAATACAAGATTCGCAGAGACGAGCACGAACACGCACAGGCGCTGGCACGCTCGACCAAGGTCGAGACGCGATCGACTGCAGCGAAGTTCCTGGTGCTGGCGGCAGCGGTCGGCGCAATAGCGCTGATCGGTGGCGGCTACGTCATGAGCCGTCGCGCCGCCAAGCAGCGCGAGCACCAGGCCGAGCTCGATCTCGCCGCGCTCTACGAAAGCGGCCAAGTGAAGATCACGGGCACGGCGGGCATCCTGCAGCACACTGCGCATCCCGGCGGCCCGCGCAGAAGCGTAGGGGCCGGCAGTGGCGGAGGCTTCTCCTCGTACGAAGACGCAATGAACCAAGCCATGGAGCTCGGTGATGCGAGCAAGGGCGGCGGAGAACGCCAACTCACCAGCGCGGACGTCGCTGGCGTGATGAACCGCAACCTCAATCGGCTCTTCTCCTGCGTCGGTGAAGAGCTCCGTCGCGGTGGCAAGCTGGGCGGCGTGGTGATTGACCTCGCCATCCTCGGCAGCGGTCACGTCGCTGGCGCCAGCGTGAACAGCGGCAGCGGCGCCTTCCAACACTGCCTGTCGGCGAAGATCCGAGAAGTGCAGTTCCCGAGCTTCCCCGCCCCGCGCATGGGCGCCCGCTACAGCTTCAACGTCGATTGACGCGCCCGCCCGCTTCGGGCACGAGA
Source organism: Sandaracinaceae bacterium (assembly GCA_017881145.1). Classification (GTDB taxonomy): domain Bacteria; phylum Myxococcota_A; class Polyangia; order Polyangiales; family JAFGIB01; genus JADGRF01. The sequence continues at coordinate 2,403 of JADGRG010000745.1, forward strand.
TCCCGCCATGCAAAGTGTGTGGCAGCGTAGCATCGGCGTCGGCCTCTTCTGGGCGGCTCTCTCGCTCACAGCCTGCGACGCGACGCTGGTTTCCGGGCTCGATGACGCCACCGCCGAGCGAGTGCTGGCCGCGCTCGACCGAGGGGCCGTTGCAGCCACCCGGACCGCTGAACCAAGCGGGACGCCAGAGCCGCGCTTTCGCATCGAAGTGGCGGCGAACGACGTGGCGCAGGCCGTGTCGATCCTGGAAGCGAGCGCAGCGCTTCGTAACCGCGATCGGAATCTCGACATCTTACGCAGCGAGCCGGCACTGATTCCGACTCGGGGCGAAGAGAATGCGCGCCGCGCGGCCGCGCTCTCGGTGTCGCTCACGCAGGCCATCGAAGCTCTGCCCGGCGTCGCACGCGCGCACGTCCAGCTTTCGCTGCCCGTCACCCCCGCCTTCGCCGAAGCCAGCTTGGCGACGGCGCCGAACGCGTCGGTCCTACTTGCGACCCGTGGGCAAGGCACACGCGCCGACCCGACCATGGTGCAACGTTTGGTTGCAGGGTCCGTCCCTGGTCTGGCAGCCGACGCCGTCAGCGTCATCGAGGTCGCAGAGCCCCCTGCCGTGGCGCAAGGGCGAACGCTGACCCGCATCGGCCCGATCACCGTGACTCGTCGGAGCGCATGGATGCTGCAGACCGTGCTCGCGGCGGGCCTCGTCGTACAGATTGCGCTCGCCCTCGTGCTGGTGACGATGCTGCGCCGCACACGCCGAACGGCCAAGCGCGCCTAGGATTGGCGGTTGCCCTTGGCTCGCGTCGCGCTATGGGCCCGCGTCCGCGACGACCTGTGCAGCATCGCGAGCCGCGGTCGATGCGTCGCTGCGACCCGCGTCAGGCAGCCCCCCATCACGTCCTTGCCCGACATCCGGCACCACGCTCTGGCGCGCTATCGAGGTGAGATCGGTTCCGCATTTCCCCTGCACGCAGGCTAACCCCGCGCCGCACTCTGAGCTGCGCTGGCAGGCGTCCCCTCTACTCGCCATCGAGAGCGAGCAGGCGTTGCAGAAGCCGAGCAGCGCTAGACAGACCGTGATGCGAAGTGGACCCACGGGAAAGAGCGTAGCGCCAGCGCGCCCGAAAACGCACGCCATCAGCCGATGACCGCGAGTACGGCGCCCTCTTCGACGCCTTGTCCTTCCACGCAGCGGATTTCGATCACCTTGCCCGACACCGACGACTCGACCGGCATCTCCATCTTCATGGACTCGATGATGACGACCGACTCACCTGCGGCGACGGCGTCGCCCACGCGCTTCTCGATCTTCCAAACAGTTCCGGTGATATGCGCGACGAGACTGGTAGCCATCTCCCCCTCCCTGGCCGCACCATGCATAGCACCACATGGGAACACAGCCGCCTTTTGGGGACAGAAAAACCGCGTCTCAAGTTCCTAGCAGAATGGCGTCACAACTAGCAAGCCTTTGAAATGTGTGCCATTTCCACGTGTACGGAGTGTGCGCTCTGCGTTGACAGTGGTCTGGTGCAACGCTATCCTGTGTCGCCAAGGAACGCTTCGTTTCTGACAGGCCGCAGCAGTCGTTTCATGCAACGCTGATCGGCACCAGGAAGCGGCGGCGTTTCCTGCAGAGCGTCTTAGCATCACGACCCAGGGACGTTCAGGCCCGTCAGACGGAGAAGCAGGCACGATGAGCGAGCAGAAAGAGTCGTCTGTCCTCTTTAACCTCAAGGAGCTGATGAGCCTTGAGGAAGATCGCATCCAGTCCGAGGAAGAGGAGCGGCGCGCTCGGACCGAGGCCGAGGCAAAGCGCAAAGCCGACGACGAGGCACGCATCAAGGCGGAGGCCGATGCGCGGCTGCGCGCCGAGGAAGATGCGAAGCTCGCCGCCGAGCGGCATGCCCGCGATGAACAAGAGCGCATCCTGCGTGAGCGCGAAGCCCATGCGCTGCGCGTGAAGCTCGAGGCCGAGGCCAAGGAGCGGACCGAGGAACAGGAACGCAAGCGCCTGCACGATCTGCAGGTAGCGCAGCTCGACGCGCAACGTCGCAAGGGCGTGCATCCGGGTCTTCTGGCGGCGGTTGCCGTGTTGGCCATCGGTGCCGGCGCCTACGGCTACTTCGGGATCTTCATCCCGCAGCAAGAGCGGGCGGCGGCCGAAAAGGCCGAAGCGCAGCGCGTGGCGCAGCAGGCGGCGGCGGAGAAGCAGCATCTGGCCGACAAGGTCGAGCAAGAGCGCATCGAGAACGAACAAAAGCTCGAAGAAGCTCACAAGGCGGAAGCTGCCGCGAAAGAAAAAGAACAAGCTGCGAAGGCAGCCATGCTTGCAGCA
>JADGRG010000746.1 GCA_017881145.1 Sandaracinaceae bacterium
GTCTGGGTACTGCACGGTCCCGCCCGCGGCACAGGTGCCGGTCGCAGGCGCCGCATAGATGCAGGGGTCGTTGGGATCGTAGTTGGGGTTGGTCGCTTTCACGCCGGGCCAGGCCGGGGCGACGATGTCGTTTGAGTCCTCGGGCAGCATGTGCGTGTAGGTTCTCGAGAGGCGCACCGCGCTGTACTTGGCAAAAGCGAGCGAGGTCGCCGCGGGTGCCAGCGCAGCGTTGGCGGCCAGTGTGAGCTGGGTGTCGCTCTGAATGGAGAGGACGACACCGAGCTTCGTCCAGCCGAGTCCCACCGGCGTATAGCCGAGCTCGTCTCCTGCCTGCAGCGAGTTACCCGCGCCGCCAGTGCTAAAGAGTGTTCCGGTTCCGATCACGATCGCCGAGCTAGTCGCCGCCGAGATCGTGCCGGCAAGCGGCACCATGACGCGGCGCGGACTCGTGAGCAGCGCGTTGAGCATGCGGACGAACTGACCGGCGAGGGCATGAGCGCTGCCGTCGCGCTGGATCCGCGTGAGGGAACGGTAGTGCGCCGAGCTTTGGTGCGCGGTGACTTGTGCGGCGTGGCAGCCCGCACAGACACTCGCCATGCCGACGTAGGTCGCGCTGTCGCTCGGACGAGCCGAGAGCACCAGCTTGATACCGGTGGTCACGCTGCCGGGCGCTATGAGGATAGCCTCGCGAGTCTCGGTGTCGAGGTGAGCTGCATCCGCGCTCGCGGCGCTCAGAAACACCGGTCCAGGGGGGACGCTGGTCAGGCTAAAGGTTCCGTCAGCCGCCGTGACAGTGTTTGCGGTCGTGCCTTCGACTTTGACGGTGACCCCGGCCAGCGGTGTCGGCGTCGGCTTCTGGTGGTCGGTCACCGTTCCGGAGATGACACCTGGCGCGTCAGTTGCGACGTGGAGCACAAGGCTCACGTGCGTCATCCCGCCTGCAGCAACGCCCACGTTTGCCAGCGTGAAGTCGGCGTACCCGGTCTTCGTTGCAGTGACCGAATAGGAGCCGAGATTCACGGCGCTGAGGGTGAAGGTGCCGTCTGCAGCACTGGTCGTCGTGCCCGAAGCCGGAGTTGTAGCGATGGTGGCGCCAGCCAGCGCTGTGCCCGCCGCATCTTTGACGACGCCGGTGATCGAGCCGGTAGTCACGGCAGCCAAGCCTGCAGGCCCGACGGGTCCTGCATCGCCTCTCGGACCGGTGGCGCCCATGTCACCCTTGGCGCCGATGGCACCCGTGTCTCCTTTGGCGCCGATGGCACCCGTGTCTCCCTTGGCGCCCGTGTCTCCCTTCGGACCTGCCCCACCGACGTCTCCTTTCGGACCCATCGGACCCGCGTCGCCGGTGAGCCCGCGCTCACCCCCTTTGCCTGCGTTGCCCTCGCAACCGAGGGCGACGCACGCCATCAAGAACAAGATCGCCCAGAACACACGTTTCACAATCATGGGACCTCCTCGAAGCTGCCCATGGACTCTTCAGCAACCAACGTGCCAGGCCTGCGCTGCGCGAGCTTACGAAGCAATTACAGACGTTTGCGCCCAAGAGCCCGAGCTCGACCGGGCTTTGCTCTGCACGGATGCGTGCACTGGCAGAGGCGCGGTGCACGGATCCGTGCGGGCGTCCTGCCGCCTCGACGCTTGGCGTGGCGTGTACATTTGGCGCCAGCCAAGCTTGAATGCGTGGAGCCGTAGAGTCGGCTCGGCGCTTGGCCGGGCTGGCCTACGCATCTCCAGGGAGACCCCAGGTTCGACCAGCTCCGCATAGCAGCCGCCACCAGCTCGCTCACTGGTTTCACCTACGAGTGTCTTGCACGCTAGACCCGGGCACTCATCGTGCGTCCAGCCCGTCCCGGAGGACAGTCTCGGTCTACTGTCGAACATCGTCGGCGGTCGCGACGGCCTTGGCTGCCCACGCGCCGCCGTTCGCGGCGTCGTCCTCGAGCCTTCCGATCAGGCGCAGTAGGCCGTCCAGAATGGTAAACGGATGAGGTGGGCAGCCGGGGATATAGAGATCCACCGGGATGACAGAATCGGCGCCGCCGCAGACTTCTGGATGTCCGATGTAAGGTCCACCGGATATGCCACACGCGCCGACCGCGATCACGATCTTCGGCGCGGGGATGGCCTTGTAGGTTTTCTCGAGCGCGAGCTTCATGTTCTCGGTCACCGGCCCCGTGATCACGAGTCCGTCCGCGTGGCGAGGCGAGGCGACGAACTGAATGCCGAATCGGCCCAGGTCGAACACTATGGTGCCCAGCACGTTGAGGTCCGCTTCGCAAGCATTGCAGCCGCCTGCGCTCACTTGTCGGAGCTTGAGCGAGCGACCGAAGAGCCTCCGCATCTTCTCATCGAGAGCCGCCGCCCGCTTACCGCCTTGGTCTCGCACGACCAGGTCGGAGCGCGAGCGAGCAGCGAGCCGATAGTCGGAACTAAAGTGGATGGCGTCGTCCTTACAGGCGTCGCTACACTCGGTGCAGTAAAGGCAGCGACCTTGGTCGAGGTTGAGCCCCTGGGCATCGACCGTGATCGCTCCCGTCGGACACGCGGCGACGCACTTCTGACAGCCCGTCGGACACCTTTCTGGAGTCAAGCTCGGCTGACCCCGGAAGCGCTCGGGCAAGGTGGGCTCCTGTGCCGGGTAGGCCACCGTTCGGTGACCCTGCTGCACGCGCGCTTGCAAGATCTTCAGCATGGCAGGCTCCTGGTCAGAGATCGTGACCGCAGTAGGAGAGATCGAAGCTCTTGTTGCAGAGCGGGAAATCGGAAATCTGCTGATTGCGAAGCGCCATCGCAAGTCCCATCCAGTTGTGAAACGACGGATCCACGACCTTGTAGGTATCGAGGCGGCCGCCTACGTCGGTCAGCGCGACGTGACAGATCTCACCGCGAAAACTCTCCACGAGTGAAACGCTGAGGTGCTCGGGTCGAAGCGTGGAAGGTGTGATGCAGGCTGCGCCAGCGGGCAGGGAGCCCAAGATATCGCGCAGAAAGTCTACGGAGCGCTCGATTTCGAGCCAGCGCACGTAGGCCCGCGCGAACACGTCGCCTGTTTGGGAGACCGCGGTCGGAATCTGTACGAAGCGATACATTCCGGTTGGGAAATCGCGCCGCACATCGCGTTCGATCCCGCATGCTCGCGCCGCGACTCCGACCAAGCCCAGCTCGCGGGCGAGCTCTTGCGATAGGTTCCCCGTCTGCTCGAAGCGTGCTTGCACGGAAGGAGTCGTCCAGAGTAGGTCCACCGCTTGCTCGACCTCTCGGTGGGCGGTTTCGATGCGCGCGAGCAGATCGGTGACGTGCCGTGGCTCGACGTCGAAACGCACGCCACCGGGTCGCACCAGGCTTCTGCCGAATCTGTTGCCGCAGATCGAAGCTGTAAGGTTGAGAAAGTCGCCGCGCAATCGGCCACAGAAGGATGCGGTGGGAAGGAAACCGATGTCGCCTGCGAGCGCACCCAACGCACCGGTGTGATTCGCCAGGCGCTCTAGCTCCAACGCCACGACGCGGACCGCTGCTGCTCGGGCGGAGATGTCGCATCCGCTCAAGGCCTCGACGTTCTGGCAATAGGCTGTCGTGTGTCCGATCGTGGTATCGCCGGCCAGGGTCTCCATGTAAGGCAGCGTCCGTGCGTTTGGGCCACCCAGCAGGGCGCGTTCGACGCCGCGATGTTGGTAGCCGAGGGAGATCTCGAGCTGGAACACTTGCTCGCCGTGGCACTGAAAACGAAAATGCCCGGGCTCGATGATCCCCGCGTGCACTGGGCCGACGGCGACCTCGTGAACTTCGGCGCCTCGAACTCGATAGAAGTCGGCGACGCCAACCGTGATCTCGTCGTCTTTACGATCCCACGCATCGTGAGCGCTGCGGCGAGACTTCGTGAAGCGCACCGGCTTGAGCCAGGGGTGTCCCAAAGGGCGCAGGCCCCAGTTCTCCGCGAGCTCCCTCTCGAAGAGATGCACCTGCGTGCAGAGCGGTGTGAGTGCGGGATAGGCATCGTCCTGCAGGCTGGTCTTCGCCACCTGCAACGTTCCGTGGTGGTCCGCCGCCAGCACGACGTAGAGCTCCATATGGCCAGCCGCGGCAACCCGCGCGAACAACGCAGCGACGCGCGCATGGCTCTTGACGCTGGCAAGAATGACCTGCCGGAAAGCGTCGAATTCCAGCTGGGGGACCGTCTCGAGCGATACCGCACTTGCGTTGCGCATGCTGAGCGTCTGCGTTCCGGTCATCGGCCTGGCTCCAAGGTGGTCGCTGCCGCGCGGAGCAAGCTCTCCAAGGGTGCCGGAATGTAGACTCCCAGGAGCAGGACCAACCCTAACAACACGATGGGTGGTGCGACCGTCAGGAAGGTGTCTCGATATTCAGTCGCCGAAGCCTGGTCCGTCTGCTTGCCCTGGACGACGGAGAGCACGGTCGAGCCCATCCCGACGAAGACGACGATCAGGAAGAGGAGGAAGGCCGCTGCGATGCCGTACTGACGATGCTGGATGGCGGCGTTGAGGATGGTGAACTCGGAAATGAAGGGGCCGAATGGCGGCGAGCCTGTGATCGCGATGAAGCCTGCCAAAAAGAGACCAGCCGAAATCGGCAGGCGTTGGAGCGCACCGCCGACTTGATGCGTGAGCTTGCTGGCGTAGGCGCGGTGGATGTTGCCAGCCGACATGAAGAGCACGCCCTTGGTGAGCCCATTGTTCAGAAGGTGCAGCAGACTGCCGTAGATGGCCTCTCCGCCGATGCCGATTCCGAGCACGAGGATCCCCATGTGCTCGACACTCGAATAGGCCAGCATGCGTTTATAGTCGCGCTGCCGAGCCATGAACACGCCTGCGACGGCCATCGATAGGAGCCCGGCCGCGATCATGATTTCTCGCGCAAAAGCGGCGTCCGCGGACGCCTGGACGATTCGCACGAAGCGGAGCAATGCGACGAAAGCGCAACTGGTCAAGCCACCTGCCAGGAGCGTGCCGACGACTCCGGGTGCTTCACCGTAGGCGTCTGGCTTCCAGCTATGCATCGGCGCCAAACCCATCTTGGTGCCGTAACCGACGAACAAGAGGATGAAGGCCGAGTGCAACCAGGGTCGGGAGAGCAAGGGCGCATCTCGAACCAGGTCTTCGAAGAGGAGCGAGGGTTCGAGCCCACTTACCAGGGCGGAGTAGGCAAGCAAGAATGAACCGAGCAGCGCCAGGGCGATCCCGACGGAGCCGATGAGCAGGTATTTCCAGGTGGCTTCGAGCGCTCGGGGACTTCTCGAAAAGAAAAGCAGCGGCCCGGAGGAAAGCGTGGTGGTTTCGAGCGCGACCCACATCAGGCCGAGGTGATGAGACTCGAGGATGAGCGTCATCATCGCCAGGAACAAGGGCATGCAGGCGCAGAAGAGGCGGTTGGGGCGCTCGGAGCGTGCGCGCAGATAACCCGGGGCATAGAGCGAAGAGAGAAAGAAGAGAACGCTGATGAATGCCAGCACCAGCCGTCCCAGCGCGTCGAGTCGAACCCAACCGCCGAAGAGCGACGCAAAGGGGGATGTTGGAGAGCTCATCAGCGTGGCTGCGGTGAGGGCCAGGTGTAGCGCTCCCGTGATCGGCAGGAGCCACGGTCGAAGGCGATTCGACGGCACCAGAAGGGCGAGCAGGCCCAGGGCGAAGGGAACGATGACCAGACCAACCAGCATGGTTTAGTCCTTCAGGGTGGAAAGTCGCGATGTGTCGAGTGACGCAAATTCGCGATTGATGTTGTTAATCATGATTCCGAGCACGAAGATGGCCACGAGTAGATCGAGCAACACACCCAGCTCGACGAAGGCGGGTATCGCCTCGGCGAGCAGCAGGCCCATGATGAAGATCCCATTCTCGAGGACGAGGTAGCCCACCACCTGAGTGATGGCTTTGCGCCGTGTGGTCAAGAGCAGAAAGCCCGTCAGCACCGTGGCGAGTGATGCCGGCACCACCCGGGAGCCGGCATGGCCCGGTGCGAGTGGCAGCATTCCGGCGAATGCGATGGCCACGCCGGTTGCGAGAGCGCCGAGCAAGAGCGACGCCACATATCCGACCAGCGGCTCGGCTTCGCGCCGCACGGTCGCTTCACGCATCGCGCGGTGCAGGAGCCAAGGGATAATGCCAGCTTTAGCGCCGATCGTGGTGACGGCCAGCACCACGGGCCAGAGTCCCGGTTCCTTCTGGACGGCGATCGTGAGCCCGCCGAGAACCAGGCCTTGAGCCGCGGAGGCGTTGATCGCCACGCTCAAGCGGCTGCTGCCCAGCAGCGCGAAGTTCAGCAGCAGCACGACGATGAGTAAGGTGTCGATGAGCATGACTGACCTAGCGTACGAGGAGGACCACACCGAAGGCCGAAAGCAGACATGCTCCAACCAGTAAGCGTGGCACGTGGATCAGCCGCAATCGCGCCATGACCGACTCCACGACTCCGATCAGGAGCGCGAGCAAGAAGAGGCCCCCGAGAAAGACAGCCCAGTCGGCCCAGGAGTTGCCGGTCTCGAATGGAAGGGCGATGCGGGTGACGATCGCGCCGAGCAGCATCAGCTTGGTTGCTGCGCTGTAGAGGATCATGCCGAGCGCTGGTCCGCTGTGGTCGAGCACCATGACCTCGTGGATCATCGTCAGCTCGAGGTGAGTGTTGGGATCGTCGAAGGGTATGCGCGAGCTCTCGGCGAGGAGCACGATGAAGAGGCTGACCGCCACCAGAATCATCGACGCACCTGTCGACGCCCACGCGCCCGGCATGGTGGAGCCCAGCATGGTGGAGAGCGAAAGCGATGCCGTCCGCTTGGCGAGTGTCAGAAGCCCGAAGAAGAGAGCCGGCTCGGCGAGACACGAAAACGTGGCTTCTCGCGCGCCGCCCATGCCTTCGAAGGCGGAGCCCGTGTCGAGCGCCGCGGCCACGGTGAAGAAGCGACCCAGGCCCAAGAGATAGGCAAACGCGACCAGATCGCCGCTGAATGCGATGGGTGCGGCATGATTGCCAAAGGGCATGATCATGCCTGCCAGCAAGCATGTCGCCAGCCCCACCACTGGCCCTGCGCGAAAGACCCAGGTGGTGGTGGTGCTGAAGACGGAACCCTTCCGGAAGAGCCGTATGAGATCGTAGTAGGGCTGCAAGAGCGGCGGCCCGTTCCGTCCTGCAAACACCGCTTTAGTCTTGTTGATCACACCTAGCAGCAGCGGTGGAAGCGCGAGCAGGAGAAGCAGGTGTATGGCGATATGGGCAGGAGTCATGGCGCACTTCCTAGGGCCACAGATGGAGCACGATCACAGTCAGCACGACGTAACCGAGATACAGATGCACGCTGCCTTGCTGGATCCAACGCAGCCAAGAGAACGCGCGGCCGATGCCTTGAATCGAAGGCATGAGCAGGCGATCGAGCACCACGTCCGGCGTGTGTGTATGGAAGTCAGTCGGCTTCGGGAAGGGTCCTTCGATCTCGGCTCGATGCACTCGCGGGTGCAGCGCCCAGCTGAAGAGACCGACCGACATTTGAGCGAAGGATGAGGAGGAATACTGCATGCTCGGCGCGGGCGCGGCGTAACCGCAATCCCAGGTGCCGGCCGACGTGACGGAGCTGCGGGAGAGGCCGAACGTCAGCAGCGCGGAGCCCGCGGCCAAAAGGGCCAGGAGCGCAACGCCGACCAGCGTCATCGCGCCGAAGGGCGCCAGCTCCGCAAGTCGTAGGACGTGGCCACCACTGACTGGCGCCCACGCTGCAACTGCTGCATCGAGCACGGGAGCCGTAAGCACAGGCAGAAGGCCTATCAGCACGCACGGCAGGGCCAACGCCAGCATCGGACCCTGCATGCGTGCGCCGCATTCGTGGACGTGTTCGGCGTGCGCGGAGCGGGGATGGCCGAGGAATGTCGCACCGAAGACTTTCACGAAGCACGAAAGGGCCAGCGCGCCGATGAGCGCGAGCGCTGGCGCCGCCACTGCGCCAGCCAGCCATGCATGTGTGCCTGCGCTGGTCGCCGTACGGAACAACCCGAGGTAGACGAATAGCTCACTGACGAAGCCGTTGAGTGGCGGCAGGCCGCAGATCGCAACTGCACCGACGAGGAAGAAGCAGGCCGTTCGCGGCATGGACTTGAGCAGGCCGCCGAGCTGGTCGATCTCGCGGGTGTGCGTCGCGTGGACCACGGCGCCCGCGCTGAGAAAGAGCAGTGCTTTGAAGAGGCCGTGATTCCAGACGTGCAGGAGCGCGCCCGCCAGCCCGAGCACCATCAGATCGGCCCGACCTAACGATCGGCCAATCATCGCGGTGCCCAAGCCGATGACGATGATGCCGATGTTCTCGACGCTGTGGTAGGCGAGCAGCCGTTTGATGTCATGCTGCGCGATGGCGAACACCACGCCGAGCACGCCCGAGACAACGCCGAGCCCGAGGAGCAGCGTGCCCCACCACAGGGGCGGCTGTGCAAAGAGCGACGTGATGCGGACCAGACCGTAGATGCCCATCTTGATCAACACACCGGACATCAGCGCCGAGACGTGACTCGGAGCGCTAGCGTGCGCGCCGGGCAGCCACATGTGCAGTGGCATCATGCCGGCCTTGAAACCAAAGCCCACGAGAGCCAGCAAGAACACGCTCGATGCAAGGCCGGGAGCGGTGCCGGGCAGTGGAGCCACGAAAGAGAACTCACCGGTCATGACTCGCAGCAACCCGAACATCGCGAAGAGCAGGAGCGTGCCGACGCGTGTTGCAACCAGGTACACCAGGCCCGCTTCGCGCACGCTTTCGTCTTCATCCTCCGTCGTGACCAGGAAGAACGCTGCCAGCGCCATGATTTCCCATCCGAAGAGGAAGAGAATCGTGCTGTGGGCGATCAGCAGCAGGGCCAAGGCTGCCGTCAGCAGACCATAGAAGAGGCGCAGCTTCCTTCCGTTGTCCGGATGGTCATGTCCCGACCAGTATTCGAGGCCGTAGACGGCTCCGGCACCGGAGACGAGAAAAACCGGCAGCAAGAACACCGCAGCGATGCCGTCCGTGTGCACCTGGAGCGCAGCTCCGAAGCATTTCCATGGCAAGGTCATGGGCAAGGTCGTGCCGCTCTTGGCTGCGGCCAATGCAGACAACGCGCCCACTGTGCCGGTGATCGAAGCGCCGACCAGGAGCACGGTGGCCATGAGCTCCCCGAAGGCGGAGCGGCTGACACTGAAGAGGCCTGGAAAGCCGCTCAGCGCTGCCAGCACGATCGCGATGAGCACCAGCGTGTCGCTCATGGGTTGGCTCCTTGCCAGGAGACCCAGGCCAGACCGACGACCACCGCGACCACGATGTAGAAGAGATAGAGCTGCAGGACACCTTGCTGTAGCCAGCGCAGTCGCGCGAAGCGATTGCCGCACCAGTCAATCAAGCGCTCGTAGATGCCACGCATGAAAGGGTCGGCGATTTCTGCTCGGCTCCTTCCAGCGCGCGGGAAGATCCCCGTCGGTAAGCGTTCGCGGGTTCGCGCTCGCAACACTTGCGGCAAGACTCCGTCGACCAGCAGCTGCGCGAACGAGCGGCCCGTATACTGCATGCGCGGGCTGGGCGCTGCATAGCCGCAGCCCCAGGTCGTGTCGGTATCCTGAGTCTTGTTCCGACGCGACCAGAGAAGCAAAAGCGCGACGGCAGCGCCGCTCAGCCAAACACTAAGGTTGAGCACTCCCAGGTGCGGGAGCGTCGTGTCAGTCACTTGAGCGAGCTCGCGACCGTCCGAGCTCCCCATCAGCTCACCGATCACTCTGGAGATTGCCCGGACAGGCGCTGCTGGGAAGATCGCAACCGTGATCGCCAGGCTCGCCAGCAGAGCCATCGGCACCCACATCGACGCGTGTGGCTCGTGCGCTTGCTTGGCGGCGCTGCTGCGCGGCTCACCCAGAAACACGATGCCCACCAGCCTCACGAAGCAGAGGCTCGCCAGGCCCCCGACCAGGGCCAGCAGACCGACGGACATGAGAGCCGCCAGCGCGCCGTTTCCGCCGTGCGCCAAGCTGCGAGTCATCAGACCGAGGTAGAGCAGCCACTCGCTCACGAAACCATTCAGCGGAGGAAGCCCCGCGATCGCGACCGCACCGATCACGGTCAAGAGACCCGTGAAGGGCATCTTACGCATCAGGCCACCGAGGTGCTCGATGTCGCGGGTTCCAGTCGCATGCACCACGCTGCCCGCGCAGAGAAAGAGCAGCCCCTTCATCAGCACGTGGTTCCAGAGATGCAGGAGTGCAGCGGCAAAGCCGAGCACGGCGATGCGCTCGTCGCCGAGCCGCTTTCCCCAGAAGCCAACTCCGAGTGCAAGCACAATCAAGCCCACGTTTTCGATGCTCGAATATGCGAGAATGCGTTTCAGATCACGCTGATACGAAGCCAGCGAAATCCCGAAGAGCGCACCTGTTAGACCAAGCGTGATGAGGCACGGTGCCCACCAAGACGCCTGCTCGCGGAGCAGCACCAAGATCCGCAGGATTCCGTAGATCCCCATCTTGATCATGA
>JADGRG010000747.1 GCA_017881145.1 Sandaracinaceae bacterium
CGCAGCCCATCTCGCAGACGCTGCTCCGAGTGAACCGGCGTCGGGCGCTTCTCGCACGGTCGAGGCCCCGACATGCGCGCAGGCACATGTCCTTCCGTGACCACGGGTTCGCAGGTCTCGGTCGGGCTCGACTCCACAAGGCCTAGAGCTTGCTCATCGCAGACGTAGGAGAGGAAATCGACACCATCGATGTACTCCATGGTGAAGAACCAGACATCGCCCTCCGAGATCAGCTCGTGGAGCACGACCAAGTTCGGGTGGCTAACGCCAGCCAGCGCTCGAAACTCCTTCTTGAAACGATACAGGCTGGCTGCGTCGACTCGAGTGAGAGTCTTCAAGGCCACGTGCCGGCATTGCTCACGATCGTAAGCGAGATAGACTACGCCCATGCCTCCCTCTCCGAGGGGGCGCTCGACTTTGAAGCGTGCAGTCCCGGAAAAGAGCTTCTTGACGGGCATCACTTGAAGCACACGGCCAGCACCACCACTTCGGCGGCACGCCAGTGTTAGCTTACACCGAGCGACACCAAATCGATGCGGGCCATTCCCAGTGCGCAATGCCCGTGGCCCTTCACCGCTCGCGGGCATGCGGCCGAGGGCGGCGACGCGTGCCGGCCGCTAGCGAGCTGCCGCCTTCGACAACCACTCACCGGTCGGCAGTGAGATATTGTACGACACTTCGCCCAAGTCTTCGTAGCGTGCGCGCGCGCGCGCAGGCCGAGCGGATTGCACCTCCAGCAGCCAGATTTCACCGGGTCGCATGGAGAGGCCGCCGTGCGGCGCGACCACATGGTGCTCGGCCTCGTCGCGGGACGCCAGCAACGTCCGACCGTGCGCGTCTTTGGCGTCGACCTCGGTGATGCGCACGTCGACGATGACGGGCAGGGGATCCAAGAGTGGCGGCAGATTCGCCGGTTTCATAGCGGCGAAGCGCGCGAGCTGGGTGTGTAGCCGCAGCACCAGCTCGTCGCCTTGCGTGACGTCGTCGATGCTGAGTGGGCGACCCAGGAAAGGGTTGGAAAGTGGCAAGAGCGGAAGTGCGTTGGCGCGCCTCGCAAGTGCATAGAGCGGCGCTGGCCACACGTGAAAGAGCGGGTGGTGCGTGAGCTGATCACCCTCCGGCTCGGTGTGCAGAGCGAGCGCAGCGTTGACCAACTCCGTGCTGCGGAAAGCATCACGCTCGGTGAGAGCGAAGAGCTCACGTAGTCGCAGGAGTGCGGGCATGCGCTTGCCGTGACGCAGAAACGTGCCGAGATCGAAGAAGGCGCGCTGCCGCGCCGCCAGCGGCGCCCGCTCCTGATTGCGCACCCAATCCGTATCGAGCAACGAGCCGACGCGCGCAGCTTCGGCACTGGCTCCGAGAGCTTCGAAGATGAACCACGACCAGGTCAGCTGACCGAGCCCGAGCACTGACTGGGCCGACATACCCGGGTTGAGACGCGCGGCCAGCACGTCGAAGTGTGCGCCCACGGTCGTGGCCAAGGCGAAACGGTAGAGCAGATCCGCCCACTCTTTGGGGCCGCCGGAGGCGAGACAGCGGCGCAACGGCTCGCCGGCCAGCGCAGAAGCGAGCTCGAAGAAATCATCGCCGGCCGGACGCTTGTGACCACTTGGCCAGGGGACGCGCGGGTCGTGCTTGCGCACGCGGGCCGAAATCGCTTCCACCGAAGCGCGAGCACTTTCGTCAGGAAGGTGCCAGCCAAATCGCACCGTGAAGTCGGGCGGAACGACCTGTGCGAGATTCACCTCGACGCAGAGCACGCTGGCCACGGCGCCCGCTGCGGGAGCAAGCACTTCGTCCAGGCGCACGCCGCCAACAGCTGCACGCAGCCAGGCATAGCTTCCGCGATCGAGAATAAGCAGCGCCAGAGCGCCGCCAGCGTCGTAGCCGGCGGCGAGCAGCACTTGATGCGTGTCCGGCACGCAAGCACTGACCGCGCGCACGAGCGATGGGACGTCCGCGCCCGCACCGAAGCGAACCTCCAGCGCGTGCGTAACCGGCGCACCGAAGAGGAGCGCCGGATGGTCGCGCGTAGCCGAGAGCGAGAGCACCACGCCCGCTTGCCGCAGACCATCGCCGAGCTCGAAGAGAGCGGTCTCGAGCTCGGCGTCGAGTGGCATGAGCAGGCCAGCCTCGGATTCGACCGCGAGGGCCACGACCTCCGCAACCAGCGCGGCTTCATCGGAAGCCGAAAGCAGCTGGTCCAGCACCGCACCCTTGTCAGTGCCCAGCGACATGAGAACTTTGACGGCTTCGTCGAGGTCCACACGCGGCGTAAGTTCGCTCACGACGCGATGATAACGAAAGTGGGTGAAGAGTTCACTCTTCTACACACTCACCGCTCGATCACCGCCACCGCGCTTGGCCTCATATACCCCCTCATCGGACCGCCGCGTGAGGCCAGCGGCATCGTCCGTCGGCTGAGCCATGGCAACCCCCACGCTGGCGGTCACGGGAATGGCCGGGAAGGTCTCGCGCCCGACGTCACGGGCATGGTCGACGATGCGCGCGGCCACTGCCTGACACCCATCGGGACCGGTATCCGGCAGCAGCACGACAAACTCATCACCACCGTAACGCGCCACCACATCCGAGCGACGCGTGGCCTTCAAGAGTGCTTGCGCAACAGCTTGCAGCACCCTGTCGCCGGCCTCGTGGCCTTCCTCGTCGTTGACGCGTTTGAAGCCATCGAGGTCGACCGTCAGCAGCATCAGCTTGCCACCGCGCTGCACGCGCGCGAGCTCCGCTTCCAGCCGGATATGCAGGTAGCGGCGGTTGTAGAGGCCGGTCAGCTCGTCGCGCTGGCTCTGCTCCTGCAAGCGAGCGTTGACCTCACGCAAGGCTGCGATGAGCTGGCTGACGAAACGGGTGGTCGTGACCATGGCGATGGTCACAAAGAGCCCATTGAAGAAGAGCATGACCGCAGCTGGCCGTGGCTGGCCAGGCAACGCAGACGCGTAGGGAATCACCCTGAGCCACTCCAAGCCGAGGACACTCAGGTAAGCCAGCGCTCCGACCACCGCCAGCGTCATCGAGATGCGGCGACGTGCGGTGGGGGTCGCAAAGACGATCGGAATCAGCAAATAGAGGAAGCTCAGCACCGAGTGCGTGCTGCCCAAGAGCTGCACGAGGAAGGTCACGAAGAGCAGATCGACGATGCCGATGGCGAGCGCGAGGCGGATGAGCCGGATGCGACGTCGGATCAGCAGCTGGGCGGCGATCGAAAAACAGAAGTAAGCGACGAACACCCACGCATGGCGGGTGAGCCCGGGAATCTGCAGCGCCGCGACCACTCCGAGGCCTGACAGGACGATCCGCAGCAATCCCGCACGGACGCTGATCCAAACCCGACGCTTGCGTTCGGTGAGCCCGACGGCCGAGTTCGAGGATAGGTCTTCTGCCGTCATACCGCCCGAAACGCCCCCGCCCATCGAATGATACTGCGGGAACGCATCGCTCCGCACCCTCCGCGTGTGAGGAGCCAGCACGAACCTTCCCTCGACCAGAACCGCGGCCTATCCTGCTGCGCAAGGCGGATGCATGCAGAAGGCTAAACCGGAGAGCTCCGAGACTGGCGAACGCGTGCGCTCCGAGTATCCGACGATCACGGACGGCGCACGCGACGCGAGCGAGACCACGCGGCGCGGTGTGTTCTCCGACGAGGCCAAGTCCACCCTGCGGGTGCCCGGCGGACCGGACGCGCCCGTGCCGGTCTTGGCCAGTCAGCGCTTCGAAGACCAAGGCGAGATCGCGCAGGGCGGCATGTCCTCGGTGCGCAAGGTCTTCGATCGACTGGTCCTGCGCGAAGTCGCGATGAAGATCCTCAAACCCTCCCGCTCGTTCGACGAGCTGGCGCGCTTCATCGAGGAAGCCCAGATCACCGGACAGCTCGACCATCCGAACATCGTACCGATCCACGACATCGAGATGGACGACAAGGGTCTGCCGACGCGCTTCACGATGAAGCTGGTACGCGGCCAGACGCTGCACGCGTTGCTCGGCGCGCAGATCGGACAAGAGCTGGCGGCCGAGCGTCTCGAGGAGTTGCTGCAGATCTTCCTGAAGATCTGCGACGCCATCGCGTTTGCGCACAGCCGCGGCGTGATCCACCGCGATCTCAAGCCGAGCAACATCATGATCGGCTCGCACGGCCAGGTCTACGTGATGGATTGGGGCGTTGCGATGCTGCGCCACGCAGAGCGCCCTTCGCAGACAGGCGACAGCTCGGCGCTGCGAGGAACGGCTGCCGAGACCCTGCCCGAAGCGCCAGGCACGCTGGCCGGAACGCCCTCCTACATGGCACCGGAGCAGGCACAAGGCCGCGTCACTGACATCGACGAGCGGACCGATGTCTACGGTCTGGGGGGCATCCTCTACCAGATGCTGACCGGCAAGCCGCCGCACGATGGCGAGGACGCCAGCCACGATCTACGTCTGGCGCGTCTGGGCGAGGTGCCCGCACCAAGCGAGATCGTGCCTAACCGTGCGTTGCCGCCATTTCTCTGTGGCGTCGCGATGAAGGCTCTTTCGTCCAGCCCCAGCGATCGCTACGGCAGTGTCCAAGAGCTCAAACGTGAAGTCGAGGCAGTGCTGCGCGGTGGTGGTTGGTTCGCGCAGAGGCGCGTCGAGCAGGGCACGTTGATCGTGCGCGAAGGCGATGTCGCCGATGCGGCTTACATTCTCACTTCGGGCCAATGCGAGCTCTGGAAGACCGTCGACGGGCAGAAGCGCTTCTTGCGCATGCTCGGACCGGGCGAGGTCTTCGGCGAAACGGCGATCTTCGGGTCGGTCACGCGCACGGCCACCGTCATGGCGAAGACCGAAGTCACGCTTCTGGTGGTGACCCGAGAGGCGCTGGAACGCGAGCTCGCCCGCAGTGAATGGCTACGCTCCTTCGTGCAAGCCATGGCGCAGCGCTTCGTCGAGATCGACCGCAAGCTGACGCTGCTTTCTTCAGAGCCGAGCGCAGAGGACGACGCGTAGCGGCAAGGCCCCTGCGCTCCGCCACCCTGCGTCATGGCTGCCCACGTTCAGGCGCGAGTGAGCGCCTCGTATTCGTGCATCAGGCGATCGATGACGACGCCAGCCTCGGGGCCCCCGATGACTTCACCGTCGAGGCTCCGCACGCGCACGATGCCGGCGCCGGTTCCAGTGAGGAACACCTCGTCCGCCGAGAAGAGGTCCATGCGGCCCAAGGTCTTCTCCTGGGCATCGAAGCCGAGTCGACGCGAAAGCGAAAGCACGGCGGCGCGCGTGATGCCGTCGAGCGCACCATCGGTGGTGGGTGGCGTGAGGATGCGCTGCCCTTGCACCACGAAGATGTTGGCCACGCTGGCTTCGGCCACCAGACCCTGCGGGTTGAGCATGAGCGCTTCGTCTGCGCCTCGCTGCCTCGACTCGATCCGGGCAAGCGCGTTGTTCAAGTAGTTCAGGCTCTTCACGCGCGGATCGAGCACGTCGGGCCCTGGTCTGCGCACGCTGACCGTGGCGAGCGTGATGCCGGCGCGACGCTTCTCCTCGGGGAAGAGCTGCACACGATCCACGATACAGATGATGCGCGGGGTGGGACAGCTGGCGGGATCCACCCCGAGCGCGCCGTCTC
>JADGRG010000748.1 GCA_017881145.1 Sandaracinaceae bacterium
AAGTGCCGGACTGGATCATCATCCCCGGCGGTAACCTGGGCAACGTCTCGGCGCTCGGCTCTGGCCTGGACATGATGTTCGCGATGGGGCTGATCTCCAAGCGTCCGCGCATCTGCGTCGCGCAAGCGCAGGCCGCCAATCCGCTCTACCTCGCGTTCAAGAAGGGCTTCGACAAGTACGAGCCGATCACCGCGTCGCAGACCGAGGCAAGCGCGATCCGCATCGGTAACCCCATTTCCATCCGGCGCGCGATCCGCACGCTGGAGCGTTACAACGGCGTGGTCGAACAGGCCAGCGAAGCCGAGCTTGCCGAGGCAGCGGCAGCGGCGGACCGCACCGGCACCTTCGCTTGCCCGCACACGGGCGTGGCGCTGGCGGCTCTGGTCAAGCTGGTGCAGCGCGGCGAGATCAAGAAGCACGAGCGTGTGGTGGTCATCTCGACTGCGAGCGGCCTGAAGTTCACCGACTTCAAGGTCCGCTACCATGAAGGCCGCATCGAAGGCGTGACCAGCCGCTTTCCGAACCAGCCGGTCTCGCTGCCGAACGAATACGAAGTCGTGAAGAAGACCGTGCTCTCAGCGCTCGAGTGAGGGCGGCTCCCCGGAAAAGCAGGCGTCGAGCTTCTGCCTTGCGTCTTTGCGCAAGTTGACGAGGCGCAGCCGCACCTCGAAGAGCCCGTCGTCACGCTTCTTGCTGCCGATGCTGCGGCCGGCAAGCGCCAGCTCACCCTCTGGCAGCAGCAACGAAAGCTCGATGGGTCGCCCTGGCGGGAACGCCTTGGGTGAAAGCATGGTCAGCAAAAGGCCCTCGCACGACACGGCGGTGCCGAGCAGAGTGCCCTCGATGCGAGCAGTGATGGCTGGTATTTCTGCCATGATTCAGTGCTTGCGCGACATCGCCGCGCGCGCTTCCTTGAGATCGAGCTCGCGCTTGATCTCTTCGCGGTTGTCATGGACCTTGCGCCCCTTGCCCAAGGCGAGCTCCACCTTGGCCCGACCGTCCTTGAAGTAGACCTTCACCGGCACCAGCGCATTGCCTCGCATGGCCATGCGGCCGAGCAGACGCTCGATCTCGCGCCTGTGCACGAGCAGCTTGCGCTTGCGCTTCTCCTGGTGCCCGAACGTGCCGGCCTGCTTGTAGGGACCGATGTGCATGTTGAGCAGGTAGAGCTGCATGCCATCGATGCTGGCGTAGGCGCCTTCCAGGTCCGCGTGCTTGGCGCGCAGGCTCTTCACCTCGGAGCCGGTCAGCACCATGCCGGCTTCCAGGCGCTCCTCGATGTCGAAGTTGTGCTCGGCCTTCGGGTTGCGGCAGACCAAGATCTCGCCCTGCGCCTTGCCTGACTTGCCGCTCTGCTTGCTCATGACGCGCCAGTTCTTATCAGACTCAGGGGGTTTGTCGCGCGGGTAGGGTGTTCCAGCTTCCGTAGATGGTCTGCCGGGCCTGCTTCGCCAGCTGGCTTTGTGCCTCGCTGAGCACGAAGCCCTGGAGCGCCGCATCGAAGGCTGCTGCCTGCTGGGCCGGGCTTCGGCCCTCCAGATGCGCAAGCCCCGCGAGCTCGAGCGCCAGGCGATAACCCAAGCTGGAATCGAGCGCCTCTCGTGCCTGCAGGAGCTGCGCCGTTTTGCGTGAGCGTTCGGCGGCGCAGAACGTCGCCAGCGCTGCGGGGTTGCCGTCGCGGGTGAAGCGGTGATCCTTGGCGAAGAGTGGCACTTGTGCGTGGGCCGACTCGGAAGGCGCACCGCCGCCGAGTGGGATGTCGATCACCAGCTCGATGTGCCCATCGCCGTCGACGTCTTCGAGGCGGCTGGGGCAGCGCTCTTCTCCGAATACCTCGGCGTCTACCGGCACCGGATCGACCGAGCCCACGTCGCGCACGCGAAAGACGAGTAGGCAGGGGGTGCTGCGCTCAGAGCGCTCGACGAAGATCTCTTCGAAACCGTCGCCGTCGGCGTCTTGGGTGGTTGTGAGCCGTGGTGCAAGCAGCGTGTAGGTGACGCGGTTAGAGACGGCAGTAGCTTCCTCGCGGTCGAGCACCAGCGCGATGCCGCGCAGAGTGACGACCCGAATTGCCAGCGGCTGTCGACTTGGGTCTGCGAACTCAAGTGCGGTGAAGTTCTCTCCGTCGATGCGACGCACCAGTTCTTCGCCGTGTGCGCGATGCTCTGCAACGACGGCGCTGGCTTCGCCGAGTGGGTCGACGCCAATGCGCAGGAACTTCTCGTCGCCAAAGAACGGACTTGGCGGGACGCTAGCGCAGGCTCCGAAGCAGAAGAGTAGCGGCCAAGCGTTTCGCACGGGTCGGAGCCTACACCGTCACCTCGAGCTCGCCGTTCGCCTTTCGCAACGGCGGCTCAGCTGGGTGCCCAGGCCAGCGCCAGTGTCTTCACCTCGTGACCCTGCAACGAGAGCGTGCTGGCCGCTTCTGCGAGCGTGGCTCCAGTCGTGCGGACATCGTCGATGAGCAGCACGCGACTTGGCGCCATCCCCGAACGAGCCACGAACGCCCCCTGCACATTGCGCAGGCGCTCGTCCCGGGGAAGTCCTGCCTGGGTGCGGGTTGGGCGACGGCGCGCCAGCAGCCCGACATCGATGGGCACGCCCAGCGCTTTGGCTAGCGGTCGAGCCAGCAGTGCTGCTGGGTTGTAGCCACGGGAACGGAGCTTCCGCTGGTGTAACGGCAGCGGAGCCACGCAGTCGACCGTGCCAGCGTAGTCACCCACGTGTTGCGCGAGGAGCGCTCCGAGAGCCGGAGCCAGCTCGGTGCGCTGAGCGTATTTCAGGCGGCGAACGGCGTCCGCCAGCGGACCCACGTAGAGCAACGCGGCGGCGGCCGGTCGCGGTGGGTGCAGCCAGGAGGGCGTTGGCTCGAGCAACAACGAACACGCTGCGCAGAAGATGCCGTGGGAGGCTTCGTGCGGCAGGTCGCACCCCGGGCACCTGGTAGGAGCCAAGAGCTCGATGAGACCCGAGAGCAGTGCACGCGTGGGGCTCACGCGTCGCCATTTCGGCCAGCGAGGCCGCCGGTTGCGTCACGGAAGCAAATGCGCTGCGCAAGAAAAAAGAACGGCGGTCGTGGATTCCAGGGGGGAGGAACCGGCACGACCGCCGTGTCGCGCAGCTCGAAGGCGGGGGGACACCTTCTTGGGAGCTACGTTCTTGAATGCTGTCTATGCGATCATCGTGCCAAGTCAAATGGCCCGGAATTCCGGCGATTTCTGGGGCTGCCGATCGCTGCGCATTGCAGCCTCGAAACCCAGTGGTTGCACCTGCGAAATCAGGGTTGTGATCCGGCACACCTACTCTTGCCGTGGCTAGGCGCCAGTGTGGGATATCCGCAGCAGTTCTCTCCTTGCGAGCGCGCGCCGCAAGCAAGCTCAGCCGGCTTTCAGCCGTGCAGGCCCGATATTGCACGGCTGAAAGGTCGCGCTCGTCGGCACTGCAGAGGGCACGTCGAAAAGTTGAAGGAAAACGGTGGCTCCGTGGCATTGGGGGGAATGCCGTGTCGGAGCCACCGCAATCAGTGCGAGTTCGTAGCGAAATGTGTGCCAACACCATCCTAGTGGTCGTAGGGCTCCCGCCGCAGGATGGTGAACGCGCGGTAGATCTGCTCGGCCAGCACCACACGAGCCAATCGATGTGGCAGGGTCATGGGCGAAAGAGAAAGCCGCATGGCGGCAGCCTCGGAAACCGGTCGAGGTAGCCCGTAGGCACCGCCGATCAAGAACGCCAGGCTCCCCACAGCGTCCAGCTCGGCGCGCCCGATCACCTCGGCGAAACCGCGACTCGGCAGGCTACGCCCGTCGACTTCCAGCGCCACGACCCGAGCTCGATCGGGCAGCGCCTTGTCGAAGCGCGCTCGCACTTCGGCGTCGCTGCCGTCCTTGAGCTCGACTTCCTCGACCGTAGCGTAGCGCCGGATTCGGCCGAGGTAGTCGTCGAGCTCGGCGCGCAAGCCGGCTTGCTTGACCTTGCCGACAGCGATGATCGCCACGCGCATCGAGTGCTAGGGCTCGACTGGCACGCGGGCCGCATCCATCCACAAGGTCTCGAGATCGTAGTAGCCGCGCGTGTCTTCGTGGAAGATGTGCACGACCACGTCGCCGTAGTCCATCAGCAACCAGCTGCCCTGCGGCATGCCTTCGATGCCGAGGCAACGCGCGCCGTGCTTCGCTTTGAGCTCGTCTTCGATGTTGCGCCCGAGCGCGTTCACCTGCCGGTCGCTGCGGCCGCTCATCACCACGACGTAGTCGGAGTAGTCGACCTTGCCGCGCACGTCGATGATCTCGACGTTGAGCGCTTTTCCATCGAGCCCGGCAGCGGCGATCGCCAGCGCTAACTCGCGCACGCGGTCGTCGGTGCCCGGCGCTGCCGCCTGAGTCTTGCGCGGCCGTGCGGCCTTCTTGGGCGCGTCTTTCTTGGGCTTGGGCGCAGCTTTCTTAGGCGCAGCTTTCTTAGGCGCAGCCTTCTTGGGTGCAGCCTGTGGTCGTTTGCCGCTCGTGCTGATCGCTTTGCGCTTCGTCGCCAATGCAGGCCTCCAATCAACCGCGGAACTTTCCGTCCATCAAGAGCGAATCTCACCGTCGCCGTAAGCGATCCACTTGCGTGTCGTAAGCTCTTCGAGGCCCATCGGGCCGTACGCATGCAGCTTGGTCGTGGAGATGCCGATTTCGGCGCCCAAACCAAGCTCTCCGCCGTCGTTGAAACGGGTGGAGGCGTTGACCAGCACCAGGCTGGCATCGACCTCGCGCAGGAAGCGCTGCGCACTAGCATAGTTGCGCGTCACGATGGCCTCCGTATGGTAGGAGCCATGCGCGGCGATGTGTGCGAGCGCTGCATCGAGCCCATCGACCACCGCGACCGAAAGGATGAGATCGAGGTACTCGGTGTCCCAGTCTTCGGCGGTCGCGGCCTTCATTTCCGGGCAGATGGACCTGGCTCGTGTGTCACCGCGCAGCTCGACACGGTCGGCGTCGAGCACGCGCGCGACGCTGGGCAGAAAGTGCTGCGCGCAGCTCGCATCGACCAGCAGCGTCTCCAGGGAGTTGCAGGCGCTCGGGCGCTGGACCTTGGCGTTGCGAACGATGCGCTCGGCCATCGCGAGGTCGGCGTCGGCGTCGACGTAGAGGTGGCAGACGCCCTTGTAATGCTGGATGACCGGCACCCGAGCGTTCTGCGTGACGAAGCGGATCAGCGCTTCGCCGCCGCGCGGGATCACCAGATCCACCAGGCCTTCCAGGCCGATCAGTACGAGCGTTGCCTCGCGGTCGGTGGTGGGCAGGAGCGACACGCAGGCCGAAGGGAGACTCTCGGCGATCAGCGCGCGCTCGAAGATCGTTGCAAACGCTTGGTTCGAGTGGAGCGCTTCTTTGCCGCCGCGCAGGATGCAGGCGTTGCCACTCTTCAAACAGAGGGCAGCCGCATCCGCCGTCACGTTGGGGCGCGACTCGTAGATCATCGCGATGACACCGAGCGGCACACGCATCTGGCCAGCCCGTAGCCCGCTCGGCAGCGTGCGCAGACGTTCGACCCCGCCAACCGGATCGGGCAGTGCGACAATCTGTCGGAGCCCGTCGGCCACACCGTCGAGACGTCCGCGGTCGAGGCGCAAGCGGTCGATGAGCGCTGCTGACAGCCCGGCTGCCTGGCTGGCCGCGACGTCGCGCGCATTGGCAGCCAGGACCTGCTCGCCCTCGCTTCCGGCCAGTGCATCCACCACGCGCATCAGCACGCGATCCTTCTGCGCCGTACTAGCCGCAAGCAACACACGCGACGCCGCTTTGGTGTCGCGCGCGATCGCAGTGATCGCTTGCTTGAGGTCAGGATCGGCCATGCGGGTAGTCTATAGCACCACGAGATCGTCGCGATGGATGATTTCATCGCCGTGGTGGAAGCCCAAGCGCTGCGAGATCTCTTCGGAGCGCACACCGAGCAAGCGCAGCACGTCGCGAGCGTCGTAGCGCGCCAGGCCCCGCGCCAGCTCGCGACCGTCGCGCGTAACGACGCTGACGGCGTCGCCGGCGCGGAAGTCTCCACGAGCCTCGACGATGCCGGCCGGCAGCAAGGAGCGTTTGTGCACGCAAAGCGCTTGCACAGCGCCTTCGTCGACGACCAGCGCTCCACGCACCTTGAGCGTGTAGGCGATCCAGTACTTGCGGCTCGCGAGCGCTGCGCCTGCTGGCAGGAAGAGCGTGCCGACGTCTTCGCCCGAAGCCACCTTGCGCAGCACCTCGGGATCGCGCGCTGGCGCTATCACTACGGGCAAGCCGCCCTGACACGCTTGCCGCGCGGCTCCGACTTTGGAGCCCATCCCGCCCACACTGAGCTCGTTGTCCTTCGGCCAGATCAGGCTTTCGATCGTCGAGAAATCTTGGACCACCGGGATGCGCTGCTGGTTGGCGTCGAGCAGACCTTCCACGTCGGTCAGCAGCACGAGCAGGTCGGCGCCCAAGAGCGGGGCGACCATCGCAGCCAACTGATCGTTGTCGCCGAAGTGCAGCTCCTCGGTCGCGACCGTGTCGTTTTCGTTGATGATGGGGACTGCGCCGAGCTCGATCATCGCGTCGACCGCGGCACGCGCATTCAGGTAGCGCTTGCGGTCGGAGACTTCCGCATGCGTGAGCAACACTTGGGCAATCTGCACGCGATGCTTCGCAAACGCGGCGTCGTAGGCTTGCATGAGGCTCGGCTGGCCCACGGCAGCGGTGGCTTGCAGCTCGGGCGTCAGGCGCGGCCGGCCTTGGATGCCCAGCTTGCGGCAGCCCATGGCGACAGCACCGGAGGAGACAATGATCACGGTGCGGCCCATCCGCTGCAGCGCTACCACTTGGTCGGCCATGCTCTGGAAGCGGCCTTCGTCGGGATGATCAGGACGATCGCCTTGCACGATCGCGCGGCTGCCGATCTTCACCACGATGCGCTTGGCGCTCTCCAGCGCTTGGCGCGGCTGTGTTAGCTCTACCACGGTGCCCTCTGCTCGAATCGGCGGCATCTTGGTGCGCCCCCGACGGTAGCGCAAGGACTGGTGTTGCCGTCGCAGAACTCGCCCGTCGCAGCGCGGACAGCTACCCTGGGCGGCCGTGGACCTGATGGTATCCGATGTGCCCGCCTGGTTCGTGCTCGGCGCTGCGTTCTGCTTCGGCGCGTGCTGGGGCAGCTTCTTCAACGTCGCCATCTATCGCTGGCCGCGCGGCCTTTCGGTGGTTACGCCGCCCAGTCACTGTCCCAAGTGCGGTGTGGGTGTGCCGGCGCGCTTCAATCTGCCGATCATCGGCTACTTCATTCTGCGCGGCCGCACGGCTTGTTGCGGAGAGCCGCTCTCTCCGCGCTATCCGGTCATCGAGCTGCTGAGCGCCGTGCTCTGCGTCGCTTTGGCTCGGCGCTTCATGCTGGCGCCGGATATCGAGCTGAGTCTGGTGCGAGCCAGCGTGATAGGTGTCGCCTATTTCTTCTTCGTCGGAGGCCTCCTGATCGCGACCTTCGTCGACCTCGAATACATGGAGATCCCCGACGAGGTCTCGCTGCCCGGAGCAGCCCTCGGGCTGGTCACCGCCGTGTTCCGCGATCCACCGGGTGTCGAAGCCGCCGCGCTGGGCGCGGGTGCAGGGTTTCTGGTCATCCAGCTGGTCTTCGTCTGGTCCTACGAGCACATCGCTGGACGGCGCGGCATGGGTGAGGGCGACTCTAAACTGCTGATGATGATCGGGGCCTTCCTGGGCTGGCAGGGCGCGCTCTTCGCAGTCTTCGCCGGGGCCGCCCAGGGGCTCATAGCTTTCGTGATCTCACGCTTGACCGGAGTGGGTTTCAGCGCTGGCCAGGGTGCCGACGCCGACGAGGCTGAGTCAGAACCAGCGGACGCGGCGAAGTCGGTAGTGTCTCCGGATGCTGCAGGGGAGGTTGACGGCGGCGGTGAGCAGGCGGACACAGACGACGAAGACGACGAGCCCGCGCCGCGCTACTGGGGACACTTCAAGGTGCCCTTCGGCCCCTTCCTGGCGCTGGCCGCGCTCGAGTATCTCTTCTTCGGCGAGGCGGCGACCCAGGCCTGGTTCGAGCTGATGGAAAAGCTTCCCTGGCATAGCTGAGCGAGCCCGAGCTGGCTGCCGTGCCGGACCCGCCTGATGCCGGAGGTGGGTGATTCCCTTGGCAGCAAGGTTCGGTCGTGCTACCTACCCGCTCCCCTGGGCCGGCCCCCTGAGCTTTCGTGCTCGGTTTTCGGGTTGCCGCCTTTGGAGATACGCCGATTCGTACGGGGCCTTGGCCAAAGGCCCGCCCTATCTGGAGCCTCGTCATGCAGAAATCGCCCATCGCCATCGTCAAGGAACGCTTCAAGAACAAGGAAGGCCTGATCAGTGCCGTCAAGGCTCTGGCCAGCGACGATCTTTGGATCGACCGCCTGAACGACGACAAGGGCCTGCCGCACGTCTCCAATAAGAAGCTCTTGCACCTGCACGACCTGCTCGCCCAGGTGAAGCAAGAGCACGGCTCGCGGGCGAAGCTGATCGAGGCGATCCTGGCTGGCGAGAAGCGCAGCAAGGACAAGGAATACCGCACGGGCCTCGAGCAGAAGGCGACGCCGCAGCTCTTCGAGATCTACAAGTCGAGCAAGAAGCGCAACAAGCCCGCCGCGAGCTGAGCTCGGCAAGCTGGCTTCGGCTTCGCGACAAAGCGTTTTCGCTCGCGCGCTTGGCGCGTGCGTGGGCTCGTGCATGGGTTGCGAGGGCGCGGCGCAGCTTGGCCTGCTGGTTCACCCGTAGAGCTCCGCCCGCGGCTTTGCTAACACGTCGCCGTGGCTCACCCTAGCCGCAACCCGCTGCGCTAGGCTCTGCCCTTTGCGTGAGTGACCATGGCCGACTTCGTCCACCTGCACGTCCACTCGCAGTACTCGATGCTCGACAGCGCGCTGCGCCTCCGGGGCTTGGTCGGGCACGCCAAGGCGCAGGGCATGCAGGCGGTCGCGCTCACCGACCACGGCAACATGTTCGGTGCCGTGCAGTTCCACGCGGAGTGCAAGAAGAACGACGTCAAACCCATCCTCGGCTGCGAGGTGAACCTCTGCGCCGATCTCACCCAGAACAACGGGCGCGATGCGCCGCACCTTTTGCTCTTGGCGCGCTCGCAGGAGGGCTATCGCAACCTGGTCAGGCTCACCAGCCTGGGCTGGGTCGAGGGCTTGTCGCAGGGTAAGCCGCGCATCGACTTCACCCAGCTGGCGGCGCACAGCAAGGGTCTCGTCGGCTTGTCCGCATGCCTCGGCGGCTATCTGGCCCAAGAGGTGATGCAAAAGGGCGAGGATGCTGGCCGCACAGCGCTCGGCAGGTTGCGCGAATGCTTCGAGCCGGACGCGTTCTTCATCGAGCTACAGGACCACGGCTTCGTCGAGCAGAAGCCGCTCAACGATATCCTGCTCGGCTTTGCACGCGAGCTTTCGTTGCGCGTAGTGGCAACCAACGATTGCCACTACCTAGAGCGCAAGAACGCGCACGCCCAGATGGTGCTGCAGTGCATCGCTTCCGGCGCGAGCTTGCCCGACATGGAGCGGGCACATCACGGCTCGCAGGAGCTCTACTTCAAGTCCGGCGACGAGATGGTCGAGCTCTTCCGACATTTGCCCGAGGCGATCGAGAACACGTTGCTGGTCGCCGAGATGTGTGGGGGCCAGGCGACCCCCTTCGCCAAGCCCATGCTGCCGCGCTTCCGAGTGCCCGACGGCATGGACGAGGTCGGCTACTTCCACGTGCTGGCCCACAAGGGTTTGGATGAGCGCTTCGTGGAGCTCTCGGCGATGGGTCGCAAGTTGGACGAGCACGCCTATCGTGAGCGCCTGAAGATGGAGTGCGAGGTCATCGCGCAGATGGGCTTCGCCGGTTACTTCCTGATCGTCCAGGACTTCATCAACTGGGCGAAGCAACAAGGCATCCCGGTGGGTCCCGGTCGCGGTTCGGGTGCGGGTTCGATCGTCGCCTACGCGATGCGTATCACCGACCTCGATCCGATTCCTTACGGATTGCTCTTCGAGCGCTTTCTGAATCCCGAGCGCGTATCGATGCCCGACTTCGACGTCGACTTCTGCATGGATCGTCGCGACGAAGTCATCGACTACGTGCGCGAGAAGTACGGCAAGAGCAGCGTCGGGCAGATCGCGACCTTCCATCTACTCAAGAGCCGCAGCGTGGTGCGCGACGTCGGGCGCGTGATGGGCATGACGCCGCAAGAAGCCGGCCGCATCGCCTCGCTGGTTCCCGAGCCGGTGCAAGGCAAGAGCGTGCCCATCGCCGAGGCGCTCAAGCAGGAAAAGCGTCTGCGCGAAGCGGCCGAGCAGGAGCCGAGAGTTCGGCAGCTCCTCGATACCGCGATGGATCTCGAGGACCTGAATCGGCATGCCGGCATGCACGCGGCGGGTGTGGTGATCAGCGAAGGTCCGCTCTGGAACCACGTGCCGGTGTTCTGCCCCGAGCCAGATGTCTACGTCACCCAATACGACAAGAACGACGTCGAGGCGGCGGGCCTGGTCAAGTTCGACTTCTTGGGCCTCAAGACCCTCACGACCATCGACATCGCGACCCGCCTCATCAATAAGCGGCCGGATCGCGGGCAGAACCCTTTCGTCATCGAGCGCATCGCACTCGACGACGCCGCGACCTACGCGCTCCTCTCCTCTGGCGAGACTACGAACGTGTTTCAGCTCGAATCGAGCGGCATGCAGGCGCTGATCAAACAGCTGCGGCCCGACTGCTTCGAGGACGTGATCGCGTTGGTCGCGCTCTATCGGCCCGGTCCCCTCGGCTCGGGGATGGTCGACGACTACGTCGCCGGCAAGCACAAAAAGCAGCCTGTGAAGTATCCGCATCCGTGCCTGGAGGCGATGCTCAAGGAGACCTTCGGCGTGATGGTCTACCAGGAGCAGGTCATGCAGGCCGCGCGCGTGATGGCGAACTATTCGCTCGGTGGCGCCGATCTCTTGCGCCGCGCGATGGGCAAGAAGAAGGCCGAGGAGATGGCCAAGCAGAAGATGACCTTCATCGAAGGCTCGCAGAAGAACGGCCACGCCGCCGCGGATGCCGAGCGCGTCTTCGAGTTGATGGAATACTTCTCCGGCTACGGCTTCAACAAGTCGCACTCAGCTGCCTACGCGTTGATTGCCTATCAGTGCGCGTATCTGAAGGCGCATTTTCCTGTCGAGTTCCTGTGCGCGACGATGACCGCGGACAAAGACAAGATCGAGAAGGTGGTACGCACCGTCGCCGAAGCTCGCGCCATGGGCATCACTGTGTTGCCGCCCGATGTCAACGAGAGCGAGATCGACTTCGCCGTCGTCTACGACCGCGCTTACCAGGGTCCGAAGCATAAGGTCGGTCAGCCCGTAGCGGCCGGCGGCAAGCTGCGTGATCCTTACAATCCGAAGATCCGCTTCGGCCTCGGAGCCGTGAAGGGCGTCGGTAGCTCGGCGCTGGAGTCGATCCTGCTGGCGCGCACGCCAACGGCTGAGGGCGCCACTGCAGCGGAGAAGAAGCCTTTCGAAGATCTCTTCGATTTCGGGGCGCGCGTCGAGTTGCGGAGGGTGAACAAGGGCGTGGTCGAAGCGCTAGTGCAGTGCGGTGCGATGGACAGCTTGCACGATCCACGAGGCATCGGTCGCGACCGCGCGCTGGCAGCCATCGATACGGCGATCGATTTCGGCAAGAAGACCAGCGCCGACCGTGCGAGCGGCCAGACCGATCTCTTTGGAGCGCTACTCGGCGGCGACGACTCACATAACAGCGACGGCCGGCGCACGACGTTCCCGGAGGTGGAACCGTGGAGCCGCCACGAGAAGCTGAAGCGTGAGAAGGGAACGCTGGGCTTCTATATCTCTGGCCACCCGCTGGACCCTTATAAAGAGGAGCTGAAGCGTTTCTGTAATGCCAACTCTGCGAGCCTCGAGAAGCTTTCCGAGGGCACTCAGGTCGCAATGGGTGGCGTGGTCGAGGACTATCGCGAACGCAACACCAAGACCGGCGGAAAGATGGCGTTTTTCCAGCTCGACGACCCCTACGGTCGCGTCGAGGTGATCGTGCGCCAGCGTGCCGTCGAAGCGTTTCGCGAGCTCTTGAGCAGCGACGTGCCGGTGCTGGTGACGGGTGTGGCGCGCGCCGAGCGCGACAACGGACAAGGTGCACCAGTCGAGGAAGGCATGGAGCAAGCCCCCGAGGTCAAGCTCCTGCTCGACGAGGTCACCCCGCTCGTCCAAGCATTTCGCCAGAAGACCCGCACCGTGC
>JADGRG010000069.1 GCA_017881145.1 Sandaracinaceae bacterium
AGATCGTCGGTCCCGACGAAACCGATCTTGCCGGTAACAAGATCAGCTGCGAATCACCCATGGGCAAGGCACTCATCGGACGCATGGAAGGCGACGAGGTCATCGTGCCACGTCCCAAAGGCGCGGCGACCTTCTGGGTGCTCGCCGTGAGCTTCGAGCGAGCCGTAAAGAGCTAATGCTTCGCATGTGCCGGCAGTGGGCGGTGCCAGCCAGGCAGCGGCCTGTCCGTAGGCGATCTGCGCAGCGGCGTGGTGGAGGCGTAGCGGCTAGCCGCTCGCACCGCCGTGTCCAGTGCCGGTTCGGGCACTCGCATGGCCTGTAATGGCTGTGGTTTCACCGACGGAGCGGCTCGGTCAGGCGCCGGACGAGTCCCAAGGTCGAGGTAGGACTTGTTCCGAAGCTGACGTTGCGTTACGAACATCTGATGAGCCGTGTGCTGGTGGTCGATGACAACCGCGACCTTGCGGACAACCTGGTCGAGATCTTCGAGGCCGAAGGTCACGAAGTGAAGGTCGCGTATTGTGGTGAGCATGCGCTGCGGCGCGCTGTGGGTTTCAGCTACAACGCAGCGCTGGTGGACATCCGGATGCCGGATATGGACGGCGTCTCCCTCGTCTACCGCCTGATGCGCATGCACCCGCGCTCGCACTACCTCTTCATGACCGGTGCCAGCCGCGACCGGACGCTGGCCGAGGCTGCCGCGGTCTCGCAGCGCGCTGTGCTCGCGAAGCCGGTCGACATCGAGCGTGTGCTGCGGATTCTGGCGGCGGCCGCGTCCAACTGAAGAGCTGGTTGAGTCGGCGCAGCTTCGCGCGTGCCCCGGCTGCCTCGCTGAGTGCGGTCGCGCGAGCACTTCGCCGCTCGGCCGATCGCAGCGCGTGTATATTGCCGGATGAGGAATCGACGATGAGCGCGACCTGGACGCAAAGCGTTGGGCTACGACGAGGCTGCACTCTGCTCGGCGTGCTCGCGCTGCTTGGCTGTGCATCGGCGAGCTTCCGACGCGGCGTCTTCGACGATGGTGTGGTTCGTTATCGCGTGGGCGATGTCGGTACGGACTTCCGCCCCATCGAGGTCAGCGACAACGATCTTGCCTGGCACAGCCCGCGCTTGGGCACGATCGGAATCAACGCGACCTGCACGGAATACGAAGACGTTCCGGAGACGGCGCTGGTGAACCATCTCCTCTTCGGCACGGCCGAGCGAAGCTTTCGTGTCGAGGAGACCGTCATGCTCGATGGACGCGGCGCACGCCACGTGATCGTGGATCTGGAGCTTGATGGCGTGCCGGTGACGGTGGAGCTCTACTTGGTGAAGAAGGACGGATGCGTCTACGATCTCACGCATACCGCGAGTCGCGCCAACTTCGAAGCGGGTCGACCCGTCTTCGACAGCTTTGCGCACGGCTTTCACGTGCTCTCCACTCACTTACCCAAGTGAAGAGCTGTCGAAAAATCGGCGCAGAGCGAGCGCGCCCGCAGAAAAAACCGCAGGAATACTCGTGTATTTCGAGGATTTTTTCGAGGACGTAAGCCGCTATGAGCCATGTTTCGACAGCTCTTGAGCTGGCGGAGGCGCTACTCCAGCTCTTCCTGCATTGCGTGCAGGACGTCCACGTAGCTCACGATGCCGATCAGCGTGTTCGTATCGCCTTCCACGACGGGCAACGCGCTGAGCTTCTCTTCCAGCAACAAATCGATAATCTCGCTCATCTCGGTCTCTGGCCCGATGGTGATCACGTCGGCGCTCATCAGGTCGGTCACGCGCGAGCGCAGCCGTGCGCGCAGGGTGTCGAGCGTCGCGAGGTCCTGTACGAGTGAAAGCCCAATGCCGCGCAGGTCGCGGTCGCTGAGCATGCCGATTACTTCCTCCCCGCGGACAACAGGTAGGTGCCGGATCTCCTTCTCCGACATCACGCGCAGGGCTTCGTCGACAGTTGCGCGCTCATCCACGGTGACCAGGTCTTGCGTCATGATGTCTGCGGCGTTCATAGGACATTCACTCCTTCCTTTCCTATGTACGCATGGGTTGGCGCGCTGCAACATCGGCCTGGCCACCGCGTTCTCGTCATGCGAGTTGCGCGTGCTCGTGCTCGTCGCCATGCGGGTCGGCCTTGTGGCTGCCGCTTGCCGTCTCGATCGGATGGTAAGCGCGCTCCGCGTGGAGAGCTGCATCCAGGCCTTCGAGCTCTTCGTCCGCGTCGACCCGCAGTCCGATGGTCGCATCCAGTAGCTTGAGCAGCCCGAAGGTGACCACCGCCGAATACAGGCCGGCAGCGCCAACCGCGATGACTTGCTCTTTGACCGCATCGAAGCCGCCACCGAAGAGCAGACCGTCCTTGCCTGCCGAGTTCCACGCCTTGGCGCAGAACACGCCGGTCAGCAGCGCGCCGGCCGCTCCGCCCACGCCGTGCACGCCGAATGCATCGAGCGCGTCGTCGTAGCCGAGCTTGCTCTTGAGCATCACGCCCAGGAAGCAGATGCCACCGGCGAGCAGTCCCATCACGACGGCTGACATCGGGCTGACGAAACCGGCGGCAGGTGTGATGACGACCAAGCCGGCAACCAGACCCGAAGCCACGCCCAGCGTGGTGGGCCTGCCGTGCTTCCACCACTCGACGCACGCCCAAGTGAGCGCCGCTGCGCCCGCCGCTACGTGGGTGTTGACCAAGGAGCTAGCCGCCAAGCCGTTCGCCGCCAGAGCGCTGCCGGCGTTGAAACCAAACCAGCCGAACCACAAGAGTCCAGCGCCGATCAGGGTGATCGGCAGGTTGCCTGGAGGCGCCGGACGCAGGCGCTTTCCGAGCACCACAGCAAACACCAGTGCACTCACGCCCGACGATAGGTGCACGACCGTGCCGCCAGCGAAGTCGAGGGCACCGCGCTTGAAGAGCCAGCCGTCGATATTCCACACCCAGTGGCAGATGGGATCGTAGACGAGCGTCGCCCAGAGCAACGTGAACACGACGTAGGCTGAGAACTTCAGACGTTCGGCGAATGCGCCCGAGATCAGCGCGGGTGTGATGATGGCGAACATCATTTGGAACGCCATGAACAAGAGATGCGGGATCGTCGGGCCGTAGCTCTTGGAAGGTGCAATTCCGACCGTGTGGAGGAAAGCCCAGTCGAGGTTTCCGATGAAGCCGTGGCCACCCGCCGACGGACCAAACGCGAGGGAGTAACCAAATACCACCCATTGCACCGTGATGATGGCCAGAGCGAAGAAGCTGTGCATGAACGTCGAGAGAATGTTCCTCGAGTGCACCATGCCTCCGTAGAAGAGTGCGAGGCCCGGTACCATGAGCAATACCAGTGCTGTGGAGATGAGTAACCAGGCCGTGTCTGCACCGTTGATCTCAGTCATCGTCGACTCCTTGGTTGGGTTCGGCAGGGATAGAGATAGCCAGAGCTTGTTTCGCGTTCGTTTCCGTTTCCGTCACGAAATGCGAACGAATATGTTTCACTTCCGTTTCGCGCGGCTTCAGGGCTCTCGCTGCCATCCCAAGTAGCCACACCGAAACGCAGGCTTGCGCGGCCTGCCCACTGTGCGAACATACGACGGCGTATGACGTTGCGTGGCTGGCTCTTCACCCTGATGCTCGTCGCGGGCCTACAAGCCTGTACGACGATCGTCGATCCAGACACGCGCAAGCTTGGGCCGCCACCGGTGAGTTGCTCGCCCGGTAGCACGGTCGCTTGCCCCTGCCTGGACGGCAGCACGGCGAAGCAGATCTGCAACGATTACGGGCGCTACGATCCCTGCCAGTGCTCACTTGGGAAGTTAGGCAACGCCGGCGCTGGCACGGCGGGCTCGGGTAGCGCGGGCACCGGTCGATAAGACAAGACAAAGCCCTGACCGTCGCCCGAGAACACCGAGCGACCATCAGGGCTTTGCGATTGTGGACGGACGCTTAACCCGGTGGCCCAGCCGAGTCTGCTCCGCGTTCTGAATCAGCTCTTGGGCTGAAACTCCCAGCTGAACGTGGCGTCTCCGTCACGCCTGTCCGGAGGATCGAGTTGGAGGCCGTCGATGGCTTTGACGACACACTCACCCAGAGCTGCGCTGCCGCTGCTCTGGGCCGCATCGACCTTGGCGTCGACGATCTTGCCAGTGTCGTTCTGGACCTTGAAGCGGACCACGACCTTGCCGGCCGCCGTGCTCTGCTTCTGCAACTCGGCGTTGTAGCAATCCTGGATGGCGCCGGTCCGGGTCTCGATGAGCTGGCGCGTGTCAGTGCGATACATCTCTGCGTTGCGGGCTGCGCAGCCGGCAAGACCACAGGCGAGCGCCAAGCTCGCGATGGAGAGCACTCTGATCATGGCTTCTTCTCCTTCGACTGGTCCTGCGTGTTGCTCTGTTCTGGGGCCGGTGCGGCTGCTGCCGGTGCGGGTTGCACCTGTTCGCCAATTTCGCGGCGCTCACCGGTCTTCGCGTCGACCTCGAAGGTCTTCTTCAGCACGTCTTGTTCGACGATCACGAACTCGACACGACGGTTCTTCTCGCGCCCTTCCTCCGTCTTGTTGTCGCCGATGGGTTTGGTCTCGCCCCAGCCCTTGGAATCAAGGCGCGCGTCCTCGACTCCGTGCTCGACCAGATACTTCCGGACCGAAGCAGCGCGCTTGTCCGAGAGCTTCTGGTTGTGCTTGTCGCGACCCTCGCTGTCGGTGTGGCCCTCGACGGAGAGCTTCTTGATGCGCGGGTTGCTCTTGATGACCGCGGTGATCTCGTTCAACAGGTCGAACGACTCCGGTTTGATGACTGCCTTGTCCGTCTCGAACTGGATCTTCTCGTGGATCACTATCTGATCCTCGGTGACCTCGACCCGCTTGGGCGCAGCTGGCGGCGGCGGTGGGGGTGGCGGTGGGGGTGGCGGTGGAGGAGGAGGAGGAGGTGGAGGCGTTCCCTGCACCAAGAGCGACGAGGTGTCCGAGAAGGCAACTGCACCGCTACAACCTGCTGCGAGCGAGCTGGCGGCGCCAAGCCCGAGCATGCAGAGAGCAAGAGTCCTTTGAGTGACAAGTCCGTGTTGCATGGGTCTCCCTTGCGTAATGCCGGTTCGGCAGCAACGCCAAAGCGGCGCCGGGAGGATCGCGGGTGGGCGGGCTTTTCGCAACCCCTGG
Organism: Sandaracinaceae bacterium; assembly: GCA_017881145.1. Lineage (GTDB taxonomy): Bacteria > Myxococcota_A > Polyangia > Polyangiales > JAFGIB01 > JADGRF01. The sequence goes on from JADGRG010000069.1 coordinate 5,121, forward strand.
CTTATCGCCGTGCTCGAAACCTGCTCACGAGCTAAACAGAGACGCCTGGACCGCGATCCACATCGGGATCCGCCCCCGCTTCCTGCGGTGCGTGCTCACCTACAAATGTAGGCTCCGCGCGCTCCTCGAAACCGGCGGCGCCTCGCTCGTGTCTCGCGCTCCATGCGTTCCTGTTTAGCGTAAGCTGGACAACCATCGCTACGCCGCCTCTCGACCGGGTGCGCCTCAACATGCTGATCGCTGCGCTCACGGGCTTCATCTTCGGTTTCGTGGGCTCGATGCCCGTGGCGGGTCCGATCGCTATCCTGGTGCTCGGGCGCGGCCTCTCCGACCGTGTGCGCAGCGGGCGTTACCTCGCGCTCGGCGCCGCGCTGGCGGAGAGCGTCTACGCGTATCTCGCCTTCTGGGGCTTCAGCGCGCTTCTGGTCCGCTACACTTGGGTGGTGCCGGCGTCGCGCGCTGCTGCCGCCGTGCTGCTGAGCGCACTCGGGCTGCACCTTGCGCGGAAGCCCCGCAACACGTCCGGGGCAGTGCCTCCGCCTGATCCGAACGTGGGCAATAAACGCAGCTTCTTGCTCGGGTTCACCATCACAGCGCTCAACCCGACGCTGATAGCCACCTGGACCGCCGCGGTGACGCTGCTCTTCTCGCTCGACATCGTGCACTTCGACAAGGGCAGCGCATTGCCCTTCTCGATCGGTGCGTCCACAGGCATCGCGAGCTGGTTCTCTACGCTGCTCTTCTTGCTCGCGCGTTTTCGCAACCATGTCTCGGCAGGGAGGCTCTCCACAGTGCTGCGCAGCATGGGCGTGCTGCTGGTTCTACTAGGCGTCTCCTTCGCGCTGCGCTTCGTTCTCTACTTCACGTAGTGGGTGCACACAGAGCCTGCCGGTCGCTTAGCTCGCACGCTTCATGAGCGCTGCGTTGCCGCAAGCTCCGGCCGGGCGCGCAGGTGCACCGAAACACACTCCGTCTCGCTGACCAAGCGGTTCAGCTCTGCTCGCAGCTCGGCTTCTGCCTGTTGCACGCGCTCTTGGGTCTTACCCAGCGTGACGCTGGACTCGGCATTGAGCGTGGCCAGGCGGCCCTTCAGCTGGGCCAGCTGGAAGCAAAGATCTTCGTGCGCGGCGCGCTTGTGCCCAAGGCTAGTCTGCGCCTGTGCAAGCCGAGACTCCTGCTCAGCCAGGTGCAAGAGCCCCGCGTGCAGGTCTCGCAAGAAGGTCAGCGCTTGTACGCTGACGGCTGCAGCATCGAGAAGCGTCGGTGTGGTCTTGGCACGGATCAGTAGGGAGTGCATCGTTTCGCGCAGGCTGCGCTCGGACTGCTCCGCTTGCGCTGCTTCGTCTTCGAGCGCGCGGGCCAGCTTCGATTCGTCCCGTGAGAGCTCGTCGAGCGCTCGGCCGATGCGCAAGCGCAGTCCGCGGACGTCGTCCTCGCGGCCCACGAGCTGCCGCGCGGAGTCGTCGATCTCGGCTCGCAGCTGCGTCATGCGCCCGAGCGAAAGCTGCATGCGCTGCATGGCGACCTGCAACGTGCCGGGAGTGTCTCCACGCGGGTAAGCCTGCGCCAGCATCTGCCCGTAGCGTGCGATGCGCTCGCGCCACTCTTCGAGGTCGGTCGGAGCGTGCAGGGTCGAGTGCGGCGCTTGTGGTTTCGTGCCGCGAGCGGGCCCGCTCTCGAGCGCGCTCGGTGCGGGCACGGAGGCGGTGCTCGGGGTCTGGTCGAGCAGCACTTGCAGGTCGTCCACCAAGTGGAACGCGTCCCGATGCCTGCGTGCCGGGTCCTTGTTCAAGAGCCGGAGCACCACTGCGTCCAGCGCGGGGGCCACGCTCGGGATGATGTGTGAGGGCGCGGTCGGTGGCTCGCGCATGTGCTTGATGAGCACCTCCGAGGTGTTGCCTACGAAGGGTGGTCGCCCGGTCAGCATCTCGAAGATCACGCAGCCGAGCGCGTAAAGATCGGTCGCAGGATTCACCTCGCCGTGACTTAACTGTTCGGGCGCCATGTATTCGGGGGTTCCCATCAGCGCACCGCGATCGGTGATGCGCAGCTCGCGCTCGAAACGCGCTATGCCGAAGTCGAGCAGCTTGACGAAGTCGGCGTCGCCCCGACGCCGCAGCAGAAAGACATTGGCAGGCTTCACGTCCCGGTGGATCACATCGAGCTCGTGTGCGCGCGCCAAGCCGCCCGCGATCTGCACCGCGATGTGCAGCGCTCGCGATGGATGCAGCGCCCGGCCGGAGATCTCCTGGTCGAGTGAACGACCTTGCAGGTGTTCCATCACCAGATACACGAGCCCGTCCTCGGTCTCTCCGAAGTCGGTGATGTCGATGATGTTCTCGTGATCGATCTGATTGGCCGCTCGCGCTTCACCGAGGAAGCGCTTACGGGAAGTGGGATCGCGCGTGAAGCGTTGGTGCAGAAACTTGATGGCGACTGCGCGGTCGATCACCTGGTGCCGGCCGCGATAGACGACGCCCATGCCGCCACCGCCGATCTTGTCTTCGATCAGGTAGCGACCCGCGATGGTTCGGCCGACCAGCGGATCCTCGATGCGGATGAGCGCCTCGCCGTCGATCGGGCAGGCGGCGAGCTCACCACGAAAACGCGTCTTGCAGCGCGGGCACTGATTGACGTCCACTCCGCCTCCGCTTCTCGCGAGACACGATACTGCCGAGCTCGCCGCATGGCCAAGGCCTAGAGTGTCGGCAAAGTCGTCCCAAATGCGGGGTGGCCTTGCTTCCGGGGCGCCTCGACGCCGAACCGATCGACTTTTTTCGCGGCGGTCGCTTAGCTCTTGTGCCCGTCTCGCTCAGCGCGATTCGCGCGGCTTGACGATGATCTCGACGCGACGGTTGGTGGTGCGGCCTTCGGCACTGGAGTTGTCCGCCGCCGGGCGCATCTGGCCGATGCCTACGCTGGTGATCGACTGCGCGGGCACTCCGCGCGAGATCAGGAAGTCCATCACGGCTCGGGCGCGGTTTTCCGAGAGCACCTGGTTCGACTCCGGAGTGCCCTGCGAATCGGTGTGGCCTTCCACGACGATCTCGTGCTTCTGCGCTTGGGGAGCGATGGTGTCGGCGACCAGCCCGAGCTTCTGTTGCGCTTCTGGCATAAGCATGTACTTGCCCGATGCGAAGAGCACGCTGCCCGGCAACACGATGACGGTGCCGCGCGGCTCTTCCTTGACGTTGAGCGCTGCGGCGGCTGCGAGCCTGCGCATGGCGTCGCGCTCGCGTTCTTCGGCTGCGGCGCGCGCCGCCTTCTCTTCTGCGAGCTGTTCTTCCTTGGTTTGCAGCTGCTGACCCGCCGCCGAGAGCTGCTCGTTGCGAACGGCGAGCTCCTTGTTCTTGTCGGAGAGCTGCTGCTTGGCGCGCGAGAGCTCGTTCTTGGTGCGAGCCATCTCATCGGCTTCGAGCTGATCGAGCTCGCGTTGCGCCTTGTCGAGGTCAGCCTTCGCTGCCTTGGTGTCCGCTTGCACCTGCACCAGCTGTGCGGTGCGCAGCGCCACGTAAGCGAGCGCAAAGGTCTCCGCCGACTCAGGGTCGTCCTGGTAGGCGCGCTCGGCGGCGTTCAACGATTCGCTGGCACTGTGCAGCTCAGCGGGGGCGATCTCGGCGGCCTTGCCCAAGCGCGCCTCGTTGTAAGCGGCCCGTGCGTCCAGCAGCTGGCGTGGTGGCGGTGCGGAAGCACAAGCGGTGGCGAAGAGCGAACCCATGAGCATGGGGAGCATGCGGAGCACGAGCGCTAGCTTCTTGATTGCGATTTCCCGCACGTCCAACCTCCCTCAGAGCGGCTTTCCCGCTTTGAGCTTTGCAACCTTGGCTTGCGCCGTGTGAGTCTTCTCTTCCATGTCGTGCTCCTTGGAGAGCGCGATCGCGAGCTCGGCGTCTGCCTGAGCCTGCCGCAACGCCAGGTCGGCGCGCTGATTGGAGCCTTCCTCGATGAATCGCTTGGCCTTGTCGACCTGCTCCTGGGCGAGCTTCAGGTGCAGCGCAGCGCGCGGCACGGTATTGGCGTCGACCTCGACGGCGCCGCGGATCGCGGCCTCGGCGGTGGTCAGGCGCTCGCTCGGCGGAGCCACGGTGGCGCAGGCGGAAGCGCCCATATACAGGAGCATGGCGGTGGTGGTGAGTGCCAGCTTTCTCATCGACTCATCTCCTCGGAAGCGCGGAGCATAACAAAAACCCGGCTAGCAGAGAACTCGCTCGTGCGGTTGCGTCGGCGGCACCGCCGTGTTCTTGGAGGCCAGCGCTGGCGAGCCTGCGCGCCGGGTGTCAAAGTCCCGCGTCCGCGCGACGCGCCGCTGAGGAGACCCATGCTGAATTCGACCGATGACGTCCGCATCAAAGACCTGCGTCCGCTCCTGCCGCCTGCCATCCTGATGGAAGAGGTCCCGGCCGACGAGCAGGCCTGCCGCGTGGTGGCGCAGGGGCGGCGCGACGCGGCCGCGATCTTGAGCGGGACGGACGATCGGCTGGTCATGGTGGTCGGGCCGTGCTCGATCCATGACCCGGCGGCAGGTCTGGAATATGCCCGCCGTCTGCACGAGCTGTCCCGCGCCTACACCAAGGACTTGTGCGTGATCATGCGCGTCTACTTCGAGAAGCCGCGCACCATCGTTGGTTGGAAGGGTCTCATCAACGACCCTCACCTCGACGACAGTTACGCCATCAACGAAGGGTTACGCACCGCCAGGCGCTTCCTGCGCAGCGTCGTCGACCTTGGGCTGCCGGCAGGCACTGAGTTTCTCGACCCGATCACGCCGCAGTTCATCGCGGATCTGGTGTCCTGGGGCGCGATCGGGGCGCGCACCGTCGAGAGTCAGGTTCACCGGGAGCTGGCATCGGGTCTGTCCATGCCCGTCGGCTTCAAGAACGGAACCGGCGGCACCGTGCAGATCGCCATCGACGCCGTGCGCTCCAGCTCGCATCCGCATCGTTTTCTCTCGGTGACCAAGCAGGGCGTGGCCGCCATCGTGTCGACCGCCGGCAATCCGGAGTGCCACGTGATCCTGCGCGGCGGAGCACGTGGCCCGAACTACTCCGCCAAAGACATCGCCGAGGTGGCCCAGAAGCTCGAGAAAGATGGCCTGCCGCCTCGCGTGATGGTCGACTGCAGCCACGCCAACAGTGGCAAGGACTACCGTAAGCAGCCCGAGGTGTTGCGCGACGTCGCTGCGCAGGTGGCAGCAGGCAGCCAACACATCTTTGGCATCATGCTCGAGAGCTTCCTGGTTGACGGACGCCAGGATCACGCCAAGGGCAAAGTGCTCGTATTCGGCCAGAGCATCACGGATGGCTGCCTCGGCTGGGAACGCACGCTGCCGCTCTTCGAGGAGTTGGCAGCAGCCGTGCGTGCTCGGCGCGCTCGGGGCTGATCGCGGCGCGCGGTGGCGCCGTCAGTCACGCTGCGCGCGTCTCATGATCTTGCCGAAAGCCTGATGCCGTCCGCGTGAGCTGGACGATCACCGGGGTTGACACTTCGCGCGGTGGCGACGGTCAACCTTCAAGAACTACAACGATTCTAGTTGAGCGTACGTACGCGTCAAGCCAGCGCTCGATCGCACGACTCGGCTTTGCTCGCGATGTCGTGCCTCGGCGCGCAGGCGTGCGCCCACTCGAGACACAAGAGCGGCGACCAGGTGGTAGGAGCGCTGGATGCCAGTGCAGCTAACGGCGGCAGCACGCATGACGCCAACAATTCCGATAACGACTACCAGTCGAAACATACAGGCTCCAGCGAGACCATCAGTAAAGCCCTCGACCCCGCGAGCAAGGCGTTCTTCAGCCAGACCTGCTTCGCCTCCACCCTCTACGACGTCCTGCCGATCGTCCCGCTTTCGCACGCTGCCGCGAAGCTCTGCTGCAAGCCGCACCAGACGCTGATTTTCGACGTCGCACCGTTGGCGCGCGAAACGCGGCCCGCGCCGCGTGATCTCGACGCAGACACGGCGCGCCCGGTGCGCATCGGCACCGCACGGGCCTGGCGCCAGCCCGCACTAAGAGTGTCCGGTCTACCAGCACCCCGGCCTGGCGTCACCAAGCTGACGCGCCGCGCGCTGGCGAGTGGTCGCCGTCTTGGGTGTTTTCCGTGCTTTTCGTGCATTGCGCGCGAGAAAAAGCGCGGTCTGGCCAATCCGGGGCGCGCAAGCGGCGTCAGATTCGGTTGATGCTCGTTGGGCCACGGATGAAATAGCGTTGGTCACGACGTTGTTGGGTTCCAGAAGGCAAAGGGTGGAACATGGAGACTTCCGTGCTGATCGCGGAGCGCGATTCGAGGTGGCAGGCTTGGGCGCGCGCCTGGCGCGCCCCGTCGCATGAGCTCGTGCTGCTCGTGCAGCACGCCACGGAGTCGCAGGGCGAGTTCTTCGAGCGCGTCAAACAGCGGCTTGAGTCGCTCGGGCTGCAAGGCCATCGGCTCAAGCAGGTCGTGCTGGCAGGCGGCAGCGTTTGGGATGCCGAGTCGCTGCGCATGCGCGCGCAGATGATCCGTGGCATCTTGAAGCGCTTCGCGCGCACCGCGCAATCAACGTGGTTGTGGTTGGACGCGGGGGCAAAGTCCGGCGCGGCCGCGCTCGGCATGAGGGCGATCGCCGATGCCGTGGGCGAGTGCAGCGCAGGTGGGCCGCCGCCGATGCGCCTGGTGAGTGGGCCAACCACCTGACGCGCTCGATGTAGAGCAAGGCAGTTTCCAGCCGCTCGCGCCGACCTTTGTTGCCGGGCCCGGTCTTGGAGATGCTCGCCAGTTGCAGGCGAAGCTCCTGCACGATGTGCTCGGCTTGATCAAGGCCGAGGGTGCGCTCATCGCATCGGCCACGGTCGAAGACGGCAAGCTCATTGTGTGGAGCTGTGAGCCGCGACGGTACGCGGTGGCTGCTTCGGAGATCCCTGCCCGTGCGAAGATGACCCCTTCGGCGTTGACCGACTTCGAGGTGAGCGAGTCCGGCAGCCGCATTCACGCGAGCATGATGGCCTGTCCAGGCCTGCTCCAAGGCCACCTCTGTGTCGTCGCGCAACTCTTCCGCCGGGCCGGCGTCAAGAAGATCGATATCGGTGAGCATTCTTGCTAGCGTCAGACCGACCTGGGGCACTGGCGCGGTTCGCATCCCTGAGACCGCCGCAAGCAGCGCCAGGTGGCTGGTCGGGTCATGGATTTTTCGCCCGTATCAGAGTGTCGCGATGGAGCTCGCTGCGTCGTGTCTGTTCACGGCGCGGGCCAATGCGTTGTCTCCGCGCTTCGAATACGACGCACCGGCCGCGCGATGCGCTTATGTACTTCCAAAGCATCTCGATGTAATGCGGGCCCGAGGCACACACCGCAGCGAGCCGACATGGGGTAACAATGCAGGCTAGGGCGATCGAACGCGGCACCATTCTGCAGGGCGAGTACGTTCTTCTCGAGCCGGTGGGTGAGGCCGCCGATCAGGTGTTTCGCGCCAGGCGTCGCCGCGACGGCAGGATGTTCATCGTTCGCTTGTGGCACGGTGGCGCACAGGGCGGCATGGATCCGGTTCTGGCGCTGGCCGAGCAAGCCTCGCGCGTCACCCATCCGATCTTCGCCAAGCTCGAGGCTTTCGGGCGGCAGGACGGCGGCCCGCTCTTTCTGATCTCGGAATACGTGCAGGGCAAGCCCCTCGATACCTGGGCGGACGAAGTCGGCATCCCGCCGCTCCATCGCGTGATCGAGTTAGTGCAGAGCCTTTGCGCCGGGCTCGAGGCGGCTCACAAGACCGGTGTGGCACACGCGGCGCTGCGTCCTCACAACGTGCTGGTGCTACAGCCGGACGCGACCCCGGGCGAGCATCTCGACGCCAGGATCCTCGACCTCGGCGTCTCTGCACACATCAGGCCTTGGCCGCCGCGCATCGAGAGCGCTCACTTCCTGGCGCCAGAGCAGGTGGCCGCCGCCGTCCGCGGCGGGAGTGAAATGCCGATCGAGGCGCAGGGCGCGATGAACGCCTATTCCTGTGCTTGCCTGCTCTACTACCTCTGCACGGGTGGCGCGCCCTTTCCGGCCCGAACGCTGCCTGAGCTCTTGCGCGCGCAGCGAGACAGCCGCTTCGTGCCTCCGTCGCGCATCAATCCGCAGCTGCCCTCGGCGTTGGATTCGGTGGTCATACACGCGCTCTCCGGCGAGGCTCGTGCGCGTTATGCGGGCGTCTCCGAGCTGGCCAGCGCGCTCGCGTCGATCCGTGCCACCGGTGCGTCGGGGGTGCGGCCGCTGGTCCTGCCGCCGATGCGTGCGCCGTCCGACTTGCACGCCGACCCGCGCCGCACGCCGCCCGTGCTCTGGGACGAGAGCTTCGAAGACACGCCCACCGCGCTGAATCGGATTCCGAGCTGGATGGCGACGGAGCCTCCGCCTGCAAGTGCATCCACGCTTCGCCCGCCACCGCCCGCTCGCGCGTCGCAGCCGGCAGCCGCTCAGCGGAGCGAGACGCAGCAGCGTGAGTCGCAGGCGCCAGCCGGGTCGTTCAGCAGCGCCGCTCGAAGCTCCTCGGTGCCTCCACCGCTGTCCGGAACCCAGCCGCTGACTCTGCCTGCGCCCCTGACCGTGCCTCCGCCGGAAGGTGCGTATCCGGCGCCCGCTCCGACACCGCTCTTGCCGCCCAGGCCCGAGGCGTCGTTCGACTCGGACGAGCCCGAAGTCGCACGTGCAGGGCCGGCTCGAGCGCAAGCGAGCCAGCCTCCAACCCAAGCCGCCGGGCTGGCCAGCGCCCAATCCGGAGCGAGGCCTTTGTCCGCGCGGCTTTGGCCGTGGCTTGCCGCCGTGGCGGCATGCCTTGGCCTCTACTTCGGCCTGAGCCTCTTCCCAACGCCGAGCGATGAAAAGCCGGTGACGAGCGCCCTCACGCTACACGACACGACGTCGCCAGCGTCTGACAAGCCCACGTCCGTGGTGAACGAGCCGCCGGTTGCGCTGGCGCCGCAGGCAGAGGTGACTGCGCCAGTTGCGGCCCCGCCAGCTGAAATCGCAGTTCCTGTGGCAGCCGCGCCGGGTCCAGCCCCGGAGTCGTCGCCATCAGCTGCACTGACGCACACGCGCGCGCCGATCCCGGCTCGCCCGCGCGCCACGGCCAACCTGGGCGACCAGCCATCACCGGCCACTGACCTGATCGTGCCACAGGCCGCGCCAGCCACCCTCTCCGCTTCGAAGCACGCCGAAGGCAGCGCGGAGCTTCCAGCCGAGCCGGTCGCCACGGAGGCGGCCAGCGCGCGCCGTGCGCAGCCATCAGCTGCTGAGACCATCCAGCCCGCTCCCGCCGCGCCACAGCCGTATCCGCCCCGGGCCGTCAGCGCGGAGGCGGAGCCGACGCCGGTGCCGGCCAAGCCGCCGACACCCCGCGTCGAGCGCAGAGAACCCGTGCGCGTGCTCGATGTCAGTGCGCAGGTGCAGAACCTCAGCGTCCAGGGGTCGCTCGCCACCGCCGTGGTGCGACGCGCCGTGGCGCGCTTGGTCCCAGCGTTCACGGCTTGCTACACGGGCCTGGCGCGGCAGCTGGGCCGCAACGGCCTTGGTCAGGTGAACGTGGCCCTCGAGATCGACGGGCGTGGCCGCACCCGGAGCCCAACTGCCTCGGGCGGCGCTCTGCCCGGGCTCGACCGCTGCATCGCCGATGCGGCGGGAAGGATCGTCGCTGATCGCGCGCCGGATACCGGCACTGTCAAGGCAGCGTGGCAACTGGTGTTCGCCCCATGAAACCCAAGACCTTACACTCGGAACCATCCTGCAGGGTCAGCAGCTCCAACGTCAGCTGGGCGCTCTTGCCGTGGCTGCTCTTCGGCTGCCTTGGCCCCGAGGCCAGTGACAAGGCCGGTTACAGCGCACGCCTGTTCGACCGACGAGCCTCGGTTCCCTCCGTCGAGGCGAAGCCGGCGCTCCTGCAACAGATCGATACTGGCGACGGTCTGAGCTCGTCCGATATCGTCTTGCATTCAGGTTATTCGGGTGGCAACCCGGTGCGCTTCTGGGACTTCGGCACTGCATCCACCAGCGTGAAGCCGGCGTGGCGGATCCGGCGTCACGCAGCCGGCGCGGGCGCGAGTGACTTTGGTCACCTGGACATCATCGATACGGTCCCGGGTGACACGGGCTACACACCCTTTCGTTTGCTCTACACGGTGTTCGTCACGGATGCGTATGCGGGGCAACTCATCACGTCGTACGCAGCGCTCGAAGACGCGCTGGAGCTTGGCCTGGTGGAACAGCCGGTGTCGACCGACACGTATGTCGACTGGCCGGTCACCCTTCTATCCGCGCAGCTCGAGCTCTTCGGCGATCGAGTGCCGGTGCAGCCGCACCCTATCTACTATCGCGGTCAGGTCGCCACCCGCATGCAACTCGGCGACGAGACCGGGAGTCCCGATGCACGGCCGCGCGGCACCGGAGCACTGGTAGCGCCCAACGTCTACGTCCTGCGGCGCCAGAGCCAACCCTTCGTGCTCGACGAAGCGCTCTGGCACGAGGACTTCACCGGCAACGGCGATACCAACGACACCAACACGATCTTCGAGGTCGACGCGACGAGCACGAGATACACGGGCGTATGGCGTGTGATCAATGTCACCGTCCCAGCTGCATATATCTGGGGCAGCGGCCGGGCAGAAAGTGATCTCTTCACGCGCGAAGCCTGGGGACTGCAGCCCATCGATGGCGCGGTCATCGACTTCACCGACACCGGGACCCTGGTCAACCGTCCGGTACAAGAGGTTGCTCCATGACGCATCGCAACCCCCGTCGCAAGCATCGTCTCGTGCTGCTCGCTCTCTGCCTGCTGGCCGGCTGCATCCGGGAATATCCCGAGGTCGGCCCGTTGCAGGCTGGCGCCTGCAATCCCAACGATAGCAACCCGGACCGTTCGGTCTCGTTTCGGGCCGATCTGCTTCCGCTCTTCGCAAGGCCTGTCGGTCAGGCGGGATGTAGCTGTCACATGGAAGGCTCGTCCAGACAGTCCGGGATCACTCAGGGCGGCCTCAACCTCACGAACTACACCAAGACCATGCGGGGTGGCGTCAACAGTGCGGACAACATCGTGTTGCCGGGCGACCCCTGCGGCAGCGTGCTCTTGCAGAGCGTCTCGGAGGCCCCGGTCTTCGGTTCGCGCATGCCAGTGGATGGACCGCCCTTCTTTTCCCCTGCCGAGCGGACGCTGCTCAGCGACTGGATTGCCGAGGGTGCTCATGACGACTGAGCCTGCCGGTCCCGTGCTGATTGGCTTTGTCTGGCTCCTGCTCGCCAGCGTTACAGCGCTTGGTTGCATGAGCACGCATGCCTCGCGTCAGGGCGACAGCGTGGTCGTGGCTGGATACCCGCCGGAGATACAGGAAGCTTACAAGGTGTTCGCGCAGCGTTGCTCGCGCTGCCACTCACTGGCACGTTCGCTGAACGCGCACATCACGGATCCCGAACACTGGATTCGCTACATCACGCGCATGCGGCGCACGCCAGGCAGCGGCGTCAATCGCGAGAACGGCGAGGTCATCTTACGCTTCCTGCTCTACTACGCGCACGAGTTGCAAGCCGAGCGCGCACCGGCAGCTGCCTCGGAGGTCGTACCACACGCTGCGCCACCCGCTGCAACGGCAGCGCCAGCAGCGCCCGCCCTCGCCACCCCGAGCACGACCGCCGACGCAGCGATCCGGAGGAACCCATGAGCGCGCCGACGCGAAGAGAGTGCAGCAGCGGAGCCAGGCGCGGCATGCGCTGCTTCGTCGTGCTGGCGTGCCTGAGCGCCGCCGTTGCAGGTTTCATGTCGAGCACGCACGTGCAAAGCCAGGAACGCAACTTTGCTGGCTCGATGCAGACGAACTATATGTGGGTCCCAAGCGACCCCAACGCTCACAAGCAGACGTTCGACGGTTTCTCGACCGAGCTATCGCTGAAGGTGGCGGTGGACTTCAGCGACAACGTCTCCGCCAACGTCAAGTTCTGCTACGGCTGCCACGGCATCGACGTCGACATGGCTTTCGCCGACCTGCGAGTGGTGGACGAGCTCAACTTCCGCATCGGGCGTTTCAACCCTGCATTTGGCCAGTTCCCGTTGCGCCACGACCCAGCCAACCACCTCAGCTCCGACAAGCCATTGCCCTACGACATGGGGCAGATGTTGCATATGCGTGAGTTCAATCTGGGTGTGTTGCCGGCGCCGTACACGGAGCAGGGCGCCGAGGTCGACGGAACGCATTGGTTTGGAACCGTCGTCCAGCTCGACTATGCCGGCTACGTGGTGGGCGGGCTGCGCGGTGGCCAAAGCGACCTGGATCTGAACTGGACACAGTCGCGTTCTGTCTACTACGTCGACAACAACTCCGAGCCGGCGTTTGGCGGGCGCATCTCGACCACGTTGAACGCCAGCGATTCGTTGGTGTTCACGCTGGGCGCTTCCGGAACCGTGGGTCACTACGACGCCTTGCGCCAGCACGCTTACACCATCCTCGGCGCGGACTTCTATGCTCAGCTCGGCCCCATCGATCTTCGCGCCGAGTACCTGATGCGCCGCACCCAGATGGCCATGAGTGAAGATCCAAGCGCACAGTTTCGCTACGGTCCCGCTCCGGATGGCGGCTACGCCAACTTCTTCCACAAAGATGGCTTCTACATCGAGGCCAGTACACCCTTGTCCAGGCGGCTGGAGGTGTTTGGTCGCTTCGACGGGCTGCGGCGGATGGGCAACGTGCCAGTCAACAGCCCCCTGCGAAAGCGCAGCACGGTGCTGCGCTACACCACCGGCCTCAACATCATCTTCGACAACTCACTTCGCCTCAAGCTAAGCGGCGAATACTACGACTTCAGCGATTTCGAAGACGCGATCGTGGCCCACGCCGCGGTGGCAGCCGCGTTCTGAGTCCGGCCAAGCCGCACACGGGCCGCGACTTACCATCTGCCGACCGCTCCGGCCGACTACATCTCAGCTCGCAGCGCGAGGTTTGGCAGCACGATGGCCGGCTGGTAGGCCACTCGGCATTCGATCGCGAGAGTCGGGTCGAAAAAGCAGTCGCGTTTGGTGGCTTCCCGCGAGAAGGTGAGGTTGAGCCAACTCAGCGTGGCTTGCATGCGACCAAGAGCAGTGCGGAACGAGTAGCTGGTGTGCAGGTCCGCGCGGAAGAAGCCCGGCAAGCGGTGCTCCTCGCGATGGATGCTCCAGCTGGCGGTGTCGAAGATGGCGTTCACGGCCATCTTGCCGCTGCCGTAGTGGATGCGTATGCCCGTCGAGAAGCCTCCGCCGAGATCGTAGTGCAACACAGCGTTAGCGGTGTGGCGCTGGTCGGAGCTGGGTGTGAAGTGAGTCCCGTCCCGCGCTGTGGCCGTGGCAAACGAGAGCGTGTAGCTGACCAGGCCCGAGAGCCGCCGCAAGAAGTTGCGCTGGAAGTAGAGCTCCGCACCGTAGGCGTCGCCGTTCGCCGTGGGCAGGGTTGCCGCATCGCAGACCGAAGGCACTCCCGTCGTTCCAGGGAAGCGAGCCTGGGCCGCCTGCGGGTTGGTGTTGCCCTTACAGTCGAGGATTAGCTCCATGTAGACGAGATCGAAGAAGTGATTGTAGAAGCCAGTCGCGGCCATGCGCGTGTCGTCGCCCAGCTGCAGGGTAAGCCCAGCCTCGCTCTGCGCTGCAGCCTCGAGCCCGAGCGCCAGAGCGACATCGTCGAGGCCGGGTAGTGGGAAGGGCGAGCCTTGCGGACGGTGTGCCAGCGCGAGGCCGGCGTGCAGGTCGAGCATTCGCGATGCGTGGTAGGTCGCCAGCCCGCTCGGATCGAGCGACGCAGCCGCTTCGCTACCTGCCAGCCACAGGTTCGCGTGCAAGCCGAGATCGAAGTCGACCTTCTGACTCGGCGCAACGTGAAGCTCTACGTAGGTGCCGAGGTTGGTTCGCGTAGGTAGAGCGCGCAGAGCGGCGTGATCGAGGAAGTCCTGGGGCGTGAGCGTGAAGTCCGGCGCGCCGGAAGAGACGCCGCTAGAAAGGGCTGAGAGTGCATTGACGTGCGGGCCGCGCCGGAGGCCAACCACGGCAGCGCCGAGATCGGTGCCGACTCGCAAGCGGTTGGGCCCATCGCGGAAGGTCGCGTAGAGACTCGGCATGACGCGTGCTGCGTTCCCCGAGAGTGCCTGCCCAAGCGTCGATGCGTCGTAGCCGAGCACCAGCTGCGAGCTGAGCTCGAGCTTGGGTAGGGTTCGTGTCAGGCGGAGCGCCAGGCGGTGGAAGTCGAGACCGATGTCGTCCTGCGGGGCGCTGCGGCTACCAAGTTGGTCCCCTCCGCCGATGCCAAGTACGAGCAGACGATCATCGGGTGTGAGCTGCTCTTCGTAGCGCAGCGAATAGTCGAAGTAGCTGAGCGTGGCGTCGAGGCCGATCGCGCTCATCAGCAGACCGGGATTGCCGTAGCGCCAGCCGATCGCCAGCGTGCCTCCGGAGGCGGGTGTTTGCAGGTATCCCGAAGCATCCAGCAGCGAGAGCTCCAGCTCTCGAAATGGTTTGCGTGCTCGATCGAGCTCCGGTCCAGAGATCGAGAGCACGCCGCCGGTGTGGCCAGAGAAACGTGCTGGGGCCACGCTCGGATAGAAGCGCATGTCGCCGAGCAGATGGCTGTCCACCACCGACGGTCCGAGCGCCATGTGGAAGAGTGAGGGTAGAGCGATCCCGTCGTAGTAGCTGCGCGTGCCTGCCGGCGGCGCGCCGCGGACCAGCAGAAAGGGCACCCCGCTGAACACTGGCACCACGCCCGGTAGAGATTCGGCAAGCGAGAACCCGGGCCCCATCTCTTCTTGCAGACGTTGGGTTTGCGCTTGCGGCACGACGGTGGCCTTGCCGGCCTCCGCCACGACGCGTGCCTGCGCGCCATAGCTTGGCAACTCCGGGACAGTGCCATCTCCGGTCGCCTGCGCGCGGACGTTGCTCGCGGCGCTCGCGCAGAGCAGAAGTGCCACGCAGCGTGCGGCGAAAAGAGGCGCGTGCTTGCGTAGAGACGAGCTCACGGACTCCTCGCGTCTCCTGCATGTTGCCGCAAGCTGACGCTCTACGGAAACAGGGGGCGTTTGGCTCCGGCAGCGAAGCGCTGGATCAACTTGCAGTATCGTGGCTCGCCCAAATCACAGGCTGCCTTGTAGAAGGCCGCTGCACGTGCGGGATCGGCGTGAACGCCGTAGCCAAGCTGGTAGCTCACACCTGCGTTGCCGCAGCCGTTGGCGTCCCCTAGGTGGCAGGCCTTCTCGCTCCACAAGAGCGCAAGCTTCGGATTGGGGGACTCGCCGGCGATGCCGCTGGCATACAGGCCGCCCAATTGCCGGCATCCGCGAGCTTCCGAGAGTGCACAGGCCTTGAAGTAGAGCTCGCGCGCCTTGCTTGCATCCTGCGGTACGCCATCGCCGCGTTCGTACATCATGCCCAGGTTCGCGCAGCCGACGCCGTCGTCTTGGTCGCAGCCGAGCTGGCAGTAGCCGAGCGCACGCTCCGGATCTTTCGGCACGGCCAGACCGAGCGCATAGAGTGCGCCGAGGCGTGAGCAACCGCGTCCCGACTTCGCGTCGCACGCCTTGCGGTAAAGCAAGAGCGCGCGTGCCTCATCCTTGGCGACTCCCGCGCCCGCTTGATAGAGCAGGCCAAGGCCGGCGCAGCCATCAGCGACGCCGCGATCGCAAGCGTTCTGGTAGAGCGCAAGCGCTCGTTCGATGGCCGCATCGGTGGGATCTTCGACGTGTCGCAGACGGTCTGCGACGACGACGCAGGCTTCGTCGTCTCCGCCCGCGCAGCGCTCGTGCACTGTCTCGTCGCTGGCCCTGTCCAGCTCGTGGCCTCGCTTGGCCGTGTGCTCTGCGGCAGGCGCGGCACTTGCCGATGCCGCTCTTGGCGGCGGATGCTCTGTGCCTTTCGCCGCCGAAGTGGGCTGCGCGCCCTGAGTCTGCGCAGCGGCAGGTGAGTCCTGGTTGCCTTTGTGGTGAACACAGCCACCGAGGCAAAGCAGCAGTGCGCAGCAAGACCCTCCAAAAGCAGCGAGAAAAGCCGAGTGTGCTCTATCCACCGATGCGCTCCTGGTCCCGCACATGCGCGCACGCCGCGTGCAGTGTTGTGGAAATTTACCCGACTTCAGCTTGTCCAGGCGAGCGCTTTGGCCTAGCGTTCCTTTGGTACCTTGCGAGGTGTAGATGTCAACGTACCGCGAGGCCCAGGAAGCAACGACAGCTAACTACGGTGCGAAGCAGGTCAGCGGCGTCCATGAAGCGCCCACCCAGCCCGCTCCGTATGTGGATGAGGCGCCGCCCGAAAGTCTGGTGGGCTCGGTGCCGATCGAGGCGCTCACCGCACACTTTCAGCCGATCGTGGCGCTGCGCACGGGAAAGACCTTTGGCTTCGAGGCGTTGCCCCAGTGCAATGTCGAAGGGCTCTCCGACCCGGAGGAGCTCTTCGCCCGCGCGACTTTCGAAAAGACGGTGGGAGAGTTGGGGCGTGCCGTGCGCGCTGTGGCGTTCACCGAGTGCGTGGGCGTTCCAGTGTTCATCGGGGTGCACCCGCACGAGCTCAAAGACTCTTGGCTGATTCGTCCCGACGACCCCATCTGCAGCCACGACGCCCAAGTCTATCTGCAGCTCGACCAGCCTTCCTATGCGGCGATGTGTCTGCACGTGCTCACCGAGGTCGCCTCGCGGCCCGGCATCTCCATTGTCGTCGACGACTTCGGCGCTGGCGCCTCGAGCCTCAAGCAGATCATCGACCTTGCGCCGGCCTTCGTGAAGCTGGACCCGGAGCTCGTGCACGAGATCGACAGCAACCTTCGCAAGCGCAAGGCCGTGAGTGCCGTGGTGCGCCTCTGCGCAGAGCTTGGCGCACAGGTGATCGCCAAGGGCGTGGAGAGTCCTGCTCAGCTACGCGCGCTGACCGATGTCGGCGTCCTGTACGCGCAGGGCTTGCTCCTCGGTGCGGCAGCAGCGCAGCCCGTCGTCTCGTCGGCCCGGCTCGTCACGCGCTGAGCGCAGGCACGCCTGCTGCGTGGCGCGCGTCGTCGTGAGGCGCGGACACTCCGGCCCGCCGTCAGGCGCAGGACGCAGCCAACACGGGAGAGGACGGAAAAGAAAAGGCAGGCCGAAGCCTGCCTCTTCCAAGGAGCGCTTCATCCAGCGCTCAAAGTCGAGCAGAACGCTCGTGCTCAGACCATGTCCTTGAGCTTCTTCAAGGGACGGATCTTGATCACGGTGCGGGCGGGCTTCGCCTTGAACGTGACTTCTGCCTTGGTGAAGGGATTGATGCCCTTGCGCGCCTTGGTGGCTGGCTTGCGGATCGTCTTGATCTTGAACAGACCCGGCAGCGTGAACGAGCCGGGACCCTTCTTGCCGATGTGACGATCGATCAACCCTGAGAGCTCCTCGACAACCTTACCGATGTCGCGCTTTGCGAGACCGGTGGAGCTGGCGATTTCGGCCAGGATTTGCGACTTGTTGAGCGGCGTAGTGATGGCTGCTGCTTTCTTGGCCATGTGCGTGTCCTCTTGTCTTGTTTTGCGAGTTGGTTTTACGAGTCGGGCTCCGAGCGGCGCAGGATGGCAGTCTCAGAGCGGAGTCAGACGCGTCACTGTGGTCTGCGGACCGACTGATGTCGGCCTGCGTGCAACCCCAAAACACCCCGGGGAAAACGCAGTTCAGCAACTGCTCCTGTGCGAACACATGACAGAGGGCGGCAGTGGCTACAAGAGCATGTAAAGCCCGGACCCCTGCAATTCGTGCAATTCGACGCGTCGGGCGCAGGAATACCCGGCTATTGATGCGGGAAAGCCGATCGGCGCGATCGCCGCGAGGGTATTCGGTGACGCTGCGTGCCTAAACCAAGGTACAAACGCACTCTGAAGCGCGCGCACGACATCGTGCTTGTGTCGATGCAGGAGTGCGACCGATTGGAAAAGCACTGCCAATTGTCGGGCGCTACGCATACACTGGTTGACCGAAAACCCCATCCTACGAGCGCACCAGACAGAGTGTCGGGACGCTCCACCGTTCATAGGGTCGGTCGCCCGCATGTGTAGCCAGCCTCGGCTGGCGCGCATCGGGAAGACTCGGCGGATGGGTTTTGGCAG
>JADGRG010000070.1 GCA_017881145.1 Sandaracinaceae bacterium
GATGACGTTGCCTCTCCTCGGAGTAGTGGCGCAGGTAGTAGGCGACGAGTTCCTCCTCGCCAGCGGCCACGACACCCCGGTAGCCTCGAAAAAACTCTTCGCGGTCGGTCAGGTACGTGCATAGGTCGGACACCGTGTCGAACGTCTTGAGCAGCGCATCGAGCGCGACCTCATCGACCACGTGGAAGATCCGCCCCTCGTCGTCAATAGCGCCCAGGTGGAGAGGACGCGACGCGCACGCATCCATACGTTCGTTCGTCACGATGAGGCTGCCGTTGCCGCCGAACACCGACAAGCTCGTCTGCGCCGCGCCACGGCAAGTCACGATGCGATGAAAGCGCGGCTTCGCCGGCAACGAGATCGGGATGCGCTCTCTGCACTCTCGATCGAGGAACACGCGACCGGGGTTGTTCGTCAACCAGCGCTCGGCGCCGATGATTTGCTTGGCCGCTTCGAGGACCGCTTTCTTGTACCAGCGCGACCAGCCCACCTCGGGCGTCGGGTCAAGGAGAAGCTCGCAGTCCTTGTCCGAGAACACGATCACATCGTCGCCGAAGACGACGAGCAGGTCGCACAGCTCTTTGCCGTGGCCCGTCTTGCCCTTGCCCTTGTCTTGGTAGAGCCCCGGATAACTCCACAGCCGCAGGAACGTGCGACGGCAAAGCCCCGCGAGGTACGCCTCCGACTCCGTCGTGGTGTTGTCCGGCGGGAGCGCCTTCACGTCGCCAATCGTGCACGGGTCAGCGTGCGAGTTGCAACCCCAGCGTGCGACACGCGCGTCCGCAGCCGCGAAGCGTTGGCGCAGGCGATGCTGTCCGCACGTATGCCACGGAGGCGCGTCGCTTCAGCGCCGGGCTGCGACGTGGTCGAACCTCGGCGTAGCGCCCGGCGCGATGGGCAGTACTGCGGTCGGCAGGTCGGGGGCTGCGCCAACCCATGCTGTTAGGCCCGCCCCCCGACGAGTATTGTAGAGGCTGACCAAACATTTGGATGCGAAGCGTCCAGGGTGTGTGCATTCGTGAAGAACAAGAACAAGGACGCCGTGGGCTCAACGCCGAAGGAATTCCTGAAGACACGTCGACCGCATCTCTTCTCGGACTCGGAACAGATCGTCGAAACCGCCCTGCCAAGAAAGCTGTTCGAGTACCACCTCGAAAGCATCACGAGCCGCAAGGAGGAGGTCGAGTTCGAGAATTTCTGCCGGCGGATTGTTCAACGAGAAATTTGTCCGAACCTCCGTCCGCAGACCGGGCCGACTGGCGGAGGAGACAGCAAAGCAGATTCATCGTCGTACGCCGTTGACCCAGATCTAGCGGAGCGTGTTTTCTGGGGCTCACCAGCCCTACCCACTCCGCAGCGCTGGTGCTTCGCGTACAGCGCAAAGAAGGACTGGGCCGGCAAGGTCCGGTCTGACGTCAAAGGACTGGCAGGAATCGTTCCGCCGCCGGACAAGATCTACTTCGTCACAAGTCGCTACGCGCGCGACAAGAAGCGCGGCGAGATGGAAGCGGAACTGCTTCAAACGCACGGCATCCCAGTGGAGGTCCTCGATCGCGAGTGGCTCCTGACAAAGACGTACGAGAACGGCCATACCGACATTGCCGTGGACTGCTTTCACATCGGAACGGCAACACAAGCGCGAAGGCTCGGACCAAAAGACGCCGGACGCGAAGCCGAGTTGCAGCCGCTTCTTGAGCAACTGAAGAAACCCGACGAGCACTACTCATCGCAGCACATTCTGGTTGAGGAGTATCTCCGAGCGGCCCACCTCGCCCGTGGCGTCGACCGTCCGAGGCATGAGGTGGAAGGCCTTCTCGCACAGGCACGTCGCCTTGCCGCATCAACCACGCCACAACAACTCTTACGCGCACAGTACGACCTCGCCTGGACATCGTTCTGGTGGTTCGACGATCCCAAGCAAACCCTTGCGGCCTACGAGCAGATGGAAAGCTCGATCGCCACCCTGCTCGACGCGAATGACGTCGAGTTGCACGCCAACATCCTGAATCTCATCATGACTGCCGTCGCACAAGGGCGCCTCGAACGCGCGGCGTCTCGGCTCGATGCGCGCTTCGATGCATTGGTCGCAGTTGCCGATACGATGGCGCTCGACAAGACGCGTCCGGCCAATGCCCTGCACGCGCGGACGGCGAGCGGCTTGCTCGCGCTCTCTCGCGCGCGAGGAAACAAGACAACGGTCTCAAAAGCACTCGACGAACTTCATACCTGCCTCACGAGTGCAAGCGGGTTGGTGCACTATCCGTTGCTCTCGCTCGCCGACACCCTAGAGCAGATGGGGGAGTTTCTCGCCGACTATCCAGGCTACGATCGCCTATTTGAGGCGCTTTGCGATCTGCGTGGTCGTTTGCTCGGCGACCGCGAACGGGCCGTCATGCTGCTTCGAAACGGCTACCGGCTCTACCAGAGCAAGCGATACCCGGACGCGCTGAGAGCGCTCGGCGCCGCGCGACGATGCGCTCTTGAGAAGGATTCGGTACTGCTTCTTGCGGACGTCGCGCTCGTCACGAGCTGCGTATATGAAGCATCCGCACTGTTTTGGGCAGCTCGAATGGAGCTCGCCATGGCTGCTCACCTGGCGATTACAGAAGCTCGTCGGGAAAACACACCTCCGCGACAAGCCGTGCTCGCGAGTCTGCGCCTTGCATGGTTGGAGATGCGACTCGGCCGGATTCCCTGTGCCCTCGCATGGCACGAACTAGCCTCGGGACTGATCGCGGTGTTGAAGCATCGCGGCGAGAACGTCGACCGATGGCAGGATGAGATCCGAGGTCAGGATGGCGTTCTCAGCCTCTTCTTTCTCGCTGCCGACGAAGAATGCCTTCGTCAGCTAACCCGCTTGCCCGACGCGCTAGAGCGCCTCGGTCTCCACTGGTCCCGTTGGGCACTTTTGTTCGCGCTTGGTCACGAGGACATCCTCAATGCCGAAGGCTTCGCCGATGGCGGTCCGGAGTCGCCGAGCGAACTTTACGCGAAGGCATTTACACAGCCCGCAATGGCCGACATTCCGACCGGGGCTCCAACGCTTCACGTAGCATCTTTCGACGCTGTGGAGACGGACCTCCTCGGCATGAAGCTCCGCATTGAGCACGAGAACGAGGTGTCGACGATCGCGCTTGCTGAAAACCTCATCTCTGCCGCGGAAGCCTGGTTTGCGACAGCGACGTGGGACGACATCGCGTTTCTCCGGTCCAAGTTCGTGATTCGAATACGCGAAAAATCTCTTGCCTCAAACGAGCTGCCAGACGTGGAGAAGGTACTCGCTCTCCGCGAGATCGGAATTCCCCCGTCGTGGACGAAGCACGTCCACGACGCTGAACGCGACGATCGGTCTTTCACCACGTGGATCCTGCAATTCCTGGGAGGGATCACGTCTCAAGCGATGCCTCGGTCGGGCTCCGCCGAAGCCTTCATCATGAAGCTCGCCAAAGCCGAGTCCTTTGCGCGTGCTCTGAGCTACCTTCCCGTGAGCAAGCTGACCTTGGACGACATCGGTGAAGAGCGACTGATGCTCGACTATTGGAACAGCGGCACCGAGCACCCGCTGCGGCGAACAGAAGCATGGTGGCGCGCCAACCTACAGGGGAAGCGAACCGCAGCGGTCGCGGCATTCACGCGCGACTCCGATGTTCGACCACCGATCACCGTCGCGGACGTGATCGACGTAGCGAAGTGGGACCAGGCCAAGTGGCACGCTGCGGCGCAACTCGTCTACCCCGACGCGCCGCATCTGCCGCCAATACTCGGGCTCGTATTTCGTGATCCTGATGCCGGCGTGGAGATCTTTGAAGAACTGGTTCAGCGGCTAAACGAGCCTGATTGTGAGCGCCTCCGCGTCGCAGTGATCTTGGGTGAAGGCGGAACGAAGTGTGACCGTTATGTGATCAGTATCGGTCCAGATTTCGGCGTTACGGCAGCTGCCGGCACCCCACCACCACCGTCGAACGAGCTGCGTGCTCTCGTGGTTGGAGTAAGCCGCATGCTCGAAGTCGTTCGAACCTCCGACACGCTCTCGATGTTCCTTCAAGACGCAAGTGCCAAGGGAAAGATCGCGCTCGTCCCTGCCATGGCAACGACAGACGGCTATCGCTTCGGTTTCGGACTCAAGGTCGAATGCGCCAACCTTGTGGTTCGTGCCGTAGCAGACGTCGGAGAAGAAGGAGACCAAGATGGCCTCGCAGCCCGCAAGCTTCGCAAGCACGGCACTGACGTTGCGCATACGAAGGCCACGCACGCC
>JADGRG010000071.1 GCA_017881145.1 Sandaracinaceae bacterium
AACCGAGCGCCGCAGCCGTACCGAGTGCAGCGGCCGTACCGAGCGCTCCAAGCGTGGTGAATGCCCCCGCGGTCGCGAGTCCTCCACTTGCGAAGCGCGTTCCTGCTGCCGTCGACGCTCTCGCTGTCAGGAAGCGCATGCCGCCGACCATGGTCGCGCCGCTCGGCGCATCGACGACCAACGCAGCGCCGACCATTCTGCCCGCTCCGCCCAAGCGAGCCACCGATGCGCTGATGCGCGGGCACTTCATCGAGGCTTCCGGCGCGCGCGAGGCCTTGATTCGGGGTGACATGGCAGCGGCCAAGCGGAGCATGAAGTGGCTGGCCGAGCACCAGCAAACCCAATCCATTCCCGAGGCGCTCCTGCCGTATTACTCGGCGATGCAGGAGAGTGCCAAGCGCTTCAGCAGGGTCAGCACGCTGCGCGAGGCTGGTGCGGCATTGGCCCTAACCCTGACCAAGTGCGCCGATTGCCACCGCAACGGGCAGACGGGGCCGCGTTTCGCCAAGCCGCCCGTGCCGACCGGCGAAGGCCGCAAGAACCACATGCGACGGCATCAGTGGGTCGCGCAACGTATGTGGGAACGTTTGGTCGATGGTTCGGACGCGGGATTCAACGAGGCGGCCAAAGTCCTAGCGGACCAGACGTGGGATGTTGACGTGCCCGCGCTCACCGGCAAGAACGACGCTGCGGCGCAGACGCTGGCCAAGCACGTGCACGAGCTCAGCGCCGAGTCGCCGCTCGCGACGACCGTGCAGGCGCGCACCGACCTCTACGGGCATTTCCTGGCGACCTGCGCGACCTGCCACCGCCTGCTTGGCAAAGGTCCGGTGGTGGACCCAGCCGAGCCGGTTGCCGAGCTAACCCGAGGCGCGGCTCCACCGGCCGCTGCCACCGAGCCGGCCACGCCATGAGCTTCGGTTGCAGCGCAGCATGGCTCGCTGCCGCACGCCTTTGGCCCTCGACACCGCCAGCGCGGTACGTAAGCTCCGTGCGTGGACGCGCTGCGCATCTCTGACCGCGTGGTGATCCCCGCGACGGACCTCTCATGGACGGCAGTCCGGGCGTCCGGTCCGGGCGGGCAGAACGTCAACAAGGTCGCAAGCAAGGTGGAGCTGCGCTTCGACCTCGCTCAGTGCGCGGCACTGCACCCGGCGGTGAAAGCTCGGCTGCGGACGCTCTGCGCCAACCGTCTGGACGCCGAAGGCCGCGTGCGGATCGTGAGCCAAGCGACTCGCGATCAGGGCAAGAACCTGGCAGACGCGCGCGAGAAGCTGGCGCACCTGATCGCGTCGGTGCTGGTGCCGCCGAAGCCACGCAGGCCCACCAAGCCCACGTTCGGGAGCAAGCGCCGCCGCGCCGAGGACAAGCGCCGCACCTCCAGCAAGAAAGCGCTGCGTGGCAGTGTGCGCGGCACGGAGGATTGAGCTCGCAGGTGAACTCTCTACCCCCGCTGCTGGTTCTGCTCTTGCTGCTGACGGCGGCGTCCGCCACGGCACAGGTCTTCGTATATCCGCGCCGTCCCACCCAGACCAACGTGCGCTATGCGGACTTCGCCTGGAAATACGTCGACATTCACGTCGGCAAGCTCGACAAGACGGCCCCGCTCCAACTGACCTTTCCCGCGGGCTCACGCTTGCACAGCGGCGCGTTTCGCTCGCCCAGCGCGGGCACAGGTTGGGCGTGGCCGAGCGTGGCCGATGCGCCGCGCAGCCGCAGAAGCGCAGGCGCGCTGCAAGATGGAAGCGGGACACCGACCGTAGCCGCTCCCTTGGCAGGACGCGGTAGCGCCGCTCTTGGCGGCGAGGTTGGCAAGGCCGGCAAGGGCCGCGGCGGCGTGCGCCTCTATTTCTACGAGCGCGAGCGGCCCATCGCCGAGCGCGCTGCTGCCAGCATCGAGGCGTCCTATCGCTACCTCAGCGAGGAATTCGGTTACAGGCCAGGAGTCACGTTCGCGTATTTCCTCTACGCGAGCTACATCGAATTTTTGCAGACGGATCTCTTCCCCTTGCAGGAAGGCGTGCTCGGGGTGACCAGCCCCGAGAACCTCGACGTCACGCTGCCTTACTTCGGCGATGCACGACTCTTCGCCGACGTCTCCACGCACGAGCTGGCGCACGAGTTCACGATCCAGAAAGTCGCGCACGCCGCTGCCACGCACAAAGTCGCTGGCGACCCGCTGGAAGCGATGCCGCTCTGGTTCATCGAGGGCTTGGCTGAGTATTTCGCCAAGCGCGGGCTCGACGCCGAAACCGAGATGTTGGTGCGCGACCTCCTGGTCAATCCCAAGAGTGAGCACGACTATGTGCTCGGCTCTTTCTGGGAAGACCGTCTGAGCAGCGGGCTGTGGACCTACAAGGTCGGTCAGGCTCGCTGCGCGTTTCTGGAGGAGAGCTACGGCAAGGGCACGGTCAAACGCATCCTGGAGCAAAGCGCGCTCTTGCTCACCGACCAGAAGCGCGGTGGTGTGAGCGACTTCACGCAGCTGGTGGCCAAGGTGACCGGCGCCAACGCCTCGGCGATCGCGGCGCGCTTCGAGCGCTGGATCAAGCGGCGTGCCTACGCCACGTTTCTGCAGGCCAAGCACGATCGCGCGCACTTCACCACGCTGCGCAAGAGCCGGGGAGTGGTGCAGGCGCTGCGCGCATCACCGAGCGGCGAGCTCGTGCTCTACCGGAGCATCGAAGCCGACACCGGTCAGAACCGGCTGGTCCTCTTCGATCAGCGTTCCCCGCGCGATGATGAGATCGTCGTCGCCGATGGCGCCCCTGGGGTCGAAAGCTTGCATCCGGTAGCAGGACAGAACTTCGACCTCAGCGATCACGAGCTGGCGTTCGTCGCGCAAGCGGCTGGCCGCGACGTCATCCACTGGCGCAGCTTCGTCGAGGCTGCCATCCCAGGACCGTGCAAGGGCAAAGGGCTGCGCGCCTGCCCTTACGACGTGACGCTGACACTTGGCAAGAGTCGCAGCTTTGCAGTCGGTGAACGAGGCATCGACGCAGTGGACGCGCTCGCGCTCGCGCCGGATGGCCAGCGCATCGTGTTCGTCGGCCTGGCTGCGAGTGGACAGAAAGATCTCTACTTGGTCGAACCACGAGGCGAAGCCGACTTTCGCCTCACCCAGCTCACCCACGACCTCTACGCCGAGCGCGAGGTGTCCTGGGGCAAGACTGGCATCGTTTTTAGCTCGGATGCGACGGGCCACGGCAAGTACAACCTCTTCCAGCTCGATCCCGCCGCGCCCGCTCAGATCACGCGCCTGACCACCGAAGCGCGCGACGAGCTGAACCCGCAAGTCTTGCCGGACGGTCGAGTGTTCTTCGTCGCCTACGACGACGACGGTGCGAACATCTACTCGGTAGCAGCTGGTCAGGTGCACAAAGAGACCGACGTGGCGACCGGGCTCTTCGACGTTAGCCCTGGTCCCGATGGCACGGTTTGGGCGCTGCACCACTACGGTGCCGAGCGAGCGCCGGTGCGCATCCAGCGCGAGCGCTTCCTGCACGAGCCCGCGCGCGGCACGCCAGACACCAAAGCCCCCACAGCGCCAGCCACGCGCTCGCTGGCGGCCGCAAAACCTTACAACCCGATCGACGTCAATAACTGGCGGCTCGGCGGCATCTTTCTCATGGCTGGCGTGACTGGCAACGGCCATCTCTTCGGCGAGGTCATCACTACGGCGGCCGACCGCCTGCACGATCACGGCCTTCTGCTTTCACTTGCCACCTGGGGCGACACCGCGCTCACCGACGCGAGCCTGCTCTACTGGAACGAGCAGAAGCGTGTGATCTGGGGCACCGGCGTCTTCAACGTGGTGCGCTCGCGCATCGAACGCACCTTCACGCCGAATGCCGAGATCACCTTTCCAACCTGGGATCGTTTCTTCGGCGGCCAGGCTTTGGTGCGCTACCCGTTCTCGCGCTTCGTGTATCTGCAGACCTCGCTCGCAGCCGGTGGCACCGAATACTTCGTCACCGACAACTTCCGCGACTACCTGCGCGACCCGACCGCCAATGCCGCCAACCGCGACCTCTACACTCCCTGGCGGGATGCCAACTACGGTCTGCGTTTCCAGACCGAGGGCACGCTCTCGATCGGCTACAACACAGTCGGCATGCAGCGTTCGACGGGGCCGATCCGTGGCAGCTCCGCGCTGCTCAGCACCAACCTCGGCGTGCAGCCCTTCGACCAAGTCGTCTACGATCAGCTCCGCTTCGACGCCGAGCACATCTTCCGGATCATCGGCGCGGCCAACTTCTTCGTGCGCGGTGCGGCCGGCACGACCTTAGGCGATCGCCGGGCACCGCAATATTATCTCTCCAGCTTCCACACCCTGCGCGGCGTGCCCTTCGGCGACATCAACTACCTGCTGGGCCGGAACTTCGTCTACGCGACCGCGGAGTTTCAGTTTCCCATCCTCGAGCTCATGAGCTTTCCGCTCATTGATCTCGAAGGCGTGCTCGCCGCCGACGTCGGCGCCGTGGCCGACCAAGCGGATTGGCTCTGGGACCGGCGTTTGCTCGATCTGGTCTTTGGCGTGAACGTCGGTGTCGGACCGATCGTGTTGCAGCTGCACTTCGGCCAGCCGGTTGGCATCGGCGCTCATGCATTTCGCGCCTATCCGACCTCCGCGCCGGTGGCTGCGCTGCCCAACAACGGTCACCTCACCTTCAACCTGTCAATGAACTGGCGTTACCAATGAGCGGTCATCGTCCAGCGTCGAGCGCGTGTGCGCCGGGTCGGCTCGGGATCGGAATTCGTCTGGAAACCCGCTAGGCTCGGCCGCGCTCACGTTGCCTGGACCCTTGCATGACCAAACTGACCCTCAGCCAGCTTTCCAGCCTGCTCTTCCGCGCCTGCGACGATCTGCGCGGCAACATGGATGCCTCGGAGTACAAGGAATACATCTTCGGCATGCTCTTCCTGAAGCGGCTTTCGGACCTCTTCGATCAAGAGCGCGAGCAGCTCGGCAAAGACCTGAAGTCCAAGGGTATGGCGCCTGCCGTGATCGACACCCAGCTCGACAACCCTGACAAGTACACCTTCTTCGTGCCGGTCGAGGCGCGCTGGTCAAAGATCCAGCACCTCAAGAGCAACGTCGGGACCTCGCTCAACAAGGCGTTAGAGGCGCTGGAAGAAGCCAACGTGGATGCGCTTCAGGATGTGCTCAAGGGCATCAACTTCAACAAGAAGATCGGTCAACGTACGCTCGACGACGACACGCTTTCGAACTTCATCCAGAACTTCGAGAAGATCCCGCTGCGCGACGAGAACTTCGAGTTCCCGGACCTGCTCGGTGCTGCCTACGAATATCTGATCAAGTACTTCGCCGACTCCGCGGGCAAGAAGGCCGGCGAGTTCTACACGCCTGCCGATGTGGTTCGCACGCTGGTCGAAGTGGTGGAGCCGCAGGCGGGCATGAGCGTCTGCGACCCCACCTGCGGCTCGGGCGGCATGCTGATCCAAACGCGCGACTACATCCAGGAATGTGGTGGCAACGTGCGCGATCTCTCGCTCTTCGGGCAGGAGAGCATCGGAACCACCTGGTCGATCTGTAAGATGAACATGCTGCTGCACGACATCTCGCACGCCGACATCCGGCAGGAGGACACCCTGCGCCGGCCGCAGCACAAGGACGAGAGCGGCGAGCTGAAGCGCTATGACCGCGTGCTCGCCAACCCGCCCTTCAGCCAGAACTACATCAAGAAGGACCTCGAGTACTCCGGCCGCTTCTCGGTCTGGCTCCCCGAGAAGGGCAAGAAGGCCGACCTGATGTTCGCGCAGCACATGCTCGCGGTGCTCAAGGCCGACGGCAAGCTCGCCACTGTGATGCCGCACGGCGTACTGTTCCGCGGCGGCGAAGAACGCGAAGCGCGCAAGCACTTCCTCGAGCGCGGCTGGCTCGAAGCCATCATCGGCCTGCCCGCCGGCCTGTTCTACGGCACCGGCATCCCCGCCTGCGTGCTGGTCATGAACAAGAAGGGCGCGCAAGCCCGCAAGCACGTCGTGTTCATCAACGCCGACCGCGACTACCGCGAAGGCAAGGCGCAGAACTTCCTGCGGCCCGAGGACATCTCGCGCATCGTGCACGCCTACCGCACGCTGACCGCAGGCAAGAGAGCGAGCTGCCTGGCTACGCGCGCCGCGTGCCCGTCAGCGAGATCGAGAGCGAAGACTTCAACTGCAACATCCGGCGCTACGTCGACAACGCGCCGCCACCCGAGCCGCACGACGTGCGCGCGCATCTGCACGGCGGCGTGCCCAAGGTCGAAATCGACGCGCTGCAGCACTTCTGGGCGAACTACGGCGGCCTGCGCGAGCGCTGTTTCGTGGCGAGGCCTGGCACGAGCGAGTACCTGGACTTCGACCCCGAAGTGACCGACCGCCGAGCGCTCGCCGCGCTGGTGAACGGCGACGACAGCGTTACTGCCGCGCACGGCAAGTTCCTGAAGGCGCTGGAAACGTGGTGGACCAAGAGCCTGCCGCTCGTGGAAGCCCTTGCAGCCAACGGCGGCAAGAAAGGCAACGTGTACGAGCTACGGCGCGCGCTCCTGGCGTCCGTCGAGAAGACCTTCACCGCGAACAAGATGCTCACGGGCCACCAGGTACGCGGCGCGTTCGCACGCTACGTGGACGAGCTGAAGGCCGATCTCAAGTCGATCGCCGCAAGTGGCTGGGGCGCCGAGCTGATCCCCGACGCCGACATCCTGACCAGCCAGTTCCCCGAGGTGCTGGCCGAGATGGAGACCAAGCGCACGCGCCTGGCCGAGCTGGCCGCGCTGCTCAGCGCAGCTGACGAAGAAGACTACGAAGACGACGACGACACGGGCGTGTTGCCGGGCGATCAGGTCCGAGAGCTGAAAGCAAAGCTGAAAGAGGCCCGAGGCAACGCCAAGCTAGCCAAGCGCGACCCGGGTCTCGGTGACTGGTCGGTGTTTCAAAAAGAGGCCGACGCGATCGAAGCCAAGCTCGCACGCCACAAGGCGCTGGAAGACGAGGCGAAGCAGCTGAAGTCGGAGCTGCGCGCGACGGAGAACAAACAGGAAGAGCTGGTGGCCGCGGCGCGCGCGAAGATCGGAAGTGACGAGGCACGCAAGGTGATCGTGGAGCGACTGCATCGGTTGTTGGTGCAGACGTATGAGTCGTATTTGCGCGCGGATCAGCGGGCGTGTTTGGGGGCGGTGGAGACCTTGCATGCGAAGTACGCGGTGACGGCGGCGGATATCGAGGCGAGACGAGATGCGGCATCCCGTAGGCTCACCGGATTTCTGAAGGAACTGGGCTATGCCACGAGATGAGTTGCGATTGGGTGCGTGCAGCGCGATCCAGACGGGGCCTTTCGGAACCCAGCTCCACGCATCGGACTACCAAAGTAGCGGCACGCCAATCATCACGGTGGAACACCTCGGTGAAAACCGCATTCTGCGTCACGACCTCCCCCTAGTTGCAGATGCGGATCGCGTCCGACTAGAACGCTACACGTTGCACGGAGGGGACATCGTCTTCAGTCGAGTGGGTGCGATTGACCGCCGCGCATTTGTGACCGCCGCGGAGCACGGATGGTTGTTCTCCG
>JADGRG010000010.1 GCA_017881145.1 Sandaracinaceae bacterium
CCCACCACGCTCGCTTCGCGCACTGGCTCGGTGATTAGCCGAGCCTGCAGCAGGAGACTACTCGTCCTCGGCGTCGTCGTCTGCGTCCTTTTGACCCAGACCCGCCTTATCTGGGTTGAGGACGTTCTTCAGAACCTGACTCGGCTTGAAGGTCAGCACGCGACGCGCAGAGATGGGGATCGGTTCGCCGGTCTGCGGATTGCGACCGATGCGTTCCTTCTTCTCGCGCACCACGAAATTGCCGAAGCCGGAGATCTTCACTTTGTCCCCGCGCGCGAGGACATCCTTCATCATCTCGAAGACCGCCTCGACGACTTCGGCGGACTCCTTCTTCGAGAAGCCCCCAACCTTTTCGTACACGCAATCGATGATTTCGGCTTTGGTCATCGATGACGCCTCCCCGGCAAGCTAGTTAATGCAAGCACAGCAGCGCTGAGAACTCAATAGCCGCGGTCACTTACGCCGAGAGCCAAAGGCTGCTCGGCGGGCATGGAACCAAGTGCTCGGCGGATATCGTCACTTACGCACTGCACCCGCGAAGCGTTGTTCGGCTGCCTGCGTGACGCGCGCGTGAGCTTCGTCGACCAGCTTATCGGTGAGTGTAGCCTTCGGATCACGATACACGACGTGGAAGGCCAAGCTCTTGTGGCCCGCGGGCACCGGAGCACCGCGATAGATGTCGAAGAGGCGCACGCTCTCGGCGAGCTCACCCGCCACTGAATGCAGCACAGTAGCGACCTCGCCGACCGGAAGCTCCTCGGACACCACCACAGCAAGATCTCGGGTGGAGGCCGGAAAGCGCGGCAGCGCCTCGATCGGCTTGCCGGCGCACGCCTGTGCGACTGCCAGGAGCGCAGGCACGTCGAGCACGGCGTAGACCGGACGACCCTCCAGCTCGAAGGCGTCCCGGACGTCGGGATGCAGCTCGCCGAGGCAGCCGACACGCTGCCCCTGTACCAGCACCGCTGCACGCCGCTTGGGATGTAGAAAGGGCGCGCTCGCATCCAGGCTCTCGTCGAGCAGAGTCTGGCAAATGCTGCCGGTCAACGCGTGCGTGATGGTCTCGAGCACGCCTTTGGCGTCGTAGAAATCGAGCACCTCCCGCTCGTCGTACCAGCTCTGACGCAGGCCCCAGAGCAGCACGCCCAGCTCGTAGCGCTCTGCCGGCAGCACGGCTTCCATCGACGGCGCGAAGACACGCGCCACTTCGAAACCCGAAAAGCGGTGCTGAGCATGACGCTGAGCATTGCGAAGATTCTGCAGCAGACCAGGCAGCAACGCTGTGCGTAACACCGAGCGTTCCTCGGTCATGGGGTTAGCCACGCGTGGCGCCTCGGTCGAGACCCGCGACTTCTCGAGATCAGCGGGTGCGACGAACGCAAAGTTGACGGCTTCCCACAACCCACTCGCCGCGCCGACTTCGCGCAGCCGCCGAACGAATCCGATCTCCGGCGCGTTTCCTTCCACTGAAGGGCGCAAGCTTGGCGTAGCTGTGGGGATGCTATCGTAGCCCTGCACGCGCGCGTATTCTTCGATGAGATCGATCTCGCGGCTGAGGTCGGGACGGAAGGTGGGCAGCTCCACATCGAGCTCGGATCCAAGTGCGCGCACCGTGCATCCCAAGCGCTCGAAGATACCTGCGGCCGTCTTCACGTCGATGCTGGCGCCAAGCAACGCGCTCGCTTTGGCTGAGCGGAAACGCACCTGCTTTGGGGCGATCGGGGTGGGATAGACGTCGAGCGCATCGGCTGCCACGGCGCCGCCCGAAAGCTCCGCGATCAGCGCGGCGGCATACGCGAGCACGCCGCGCACGCCGCGTGGATCGACACCGCGTTCGAAGCGGTGACTGCTATCGGTATGCAGACCGGTGCGCTTGCTGGTCCGGCGCACGCTGCGCGCGTCGAAGTAGGCGCACTCGATCAGGACCTGGGTGGTGCTCGCAGAGATCTCGGAGCTCGCGCCACCCATCACACCCGCCAGCGCAACCGGACCTTCTCCGTCGCAGATCAAGAGATCGTCGTCGCTCAATTTATGGCTCTGTCCATCCAAGGTCTGGATGGCTTCGCCGTTCTGCGCACGACGCACCACGATGCGAGAACCGCGGACCTTCTGCAGATCGAAAGCGTGGATGGGATGTCCGAAGCCCAGGAGCACGAGGTTCGTGGCATCGACCACGTTGCTGATGGCGCGCAGCCCGAGCGTGTGCAGCCGATAGCGCAACGCGAAGGGCGACGGACCCACCCGAAGGCCTGCGACCACAGCCGCTGCATAGCGAGGGCAGCGGTCGGCGCCTTCGATCTGCACGCGCACGTTGTTCACTGGCGGTTCGGCGCTCACCGTCTGCGCTGGCTTCGCGCCAAGCTCGGTGGCGAGAGAGAAAGCCTGCGCGGGGTCCGTGGGTGCGGTGGTGGCTGCACTGAGCCAACGCTGCGGCAGGCTCGGCGATGGCCACGCGAAGGGCTTGTCCAAGAGCGCGCAGAGCTCGCGGGCGATGCCGAGGTGGCCGAGGCAGTCCGGGCGATTCGGTGTCAGCCCGATCTCGTAGATCGTGTCGCGCAGGCCGAGTGCATCGGCGAGCGCAGCACCAGGCACCCTGCCCGCTCCCACCTCGATCAGCAGAATGCCGTCTTCATCGGCGCCGAGGTCGAGCTCCTTCTCACTGCAGATCATGCCGCAGGAGACCACGCCGCCGAGCTTGCGCTCTTCGATGCGCATGCTGTTGGGCAGCGTCGCGCCCAAACGTGCGAACGCGACCAGGCCTTTCGGCTCGGGCACGTTGGGCGCACCGCACACGACTTCCTGCTCGCGCTCGCCGTCGAAGAGCGTCACCAGACGCAGCTTGTCGCGCGAGGGATGCGCTCGCATCGCGCGCACCTCGGCGATCACGACGCCTTGCAGGTTCTCCCCGCAAGCGCGCATCGACTCGACTTCCAAACCAGCCGAGGTCAAGCGCTTGGCGACTTCGCTCGGAGCGAGCGAAAGGCCGCTCCATTCCATCAGCCACTTGTGCGATGCGAGCATGCGGCGCTCCGATCAGAGTTGAGTCAGGAAGCGCGGATCGTTGCCGTAGAGCAGACCCACTTCCGAGATGCCGTAGCGAAGCATGGCGACGCGATCGAGGCCCATGCCGAAGGCGAAGCCAGTGAAGCGCTCGGGGTCGTAGCCGACGTGCTCGAACACCACCGGATGGATCATCCCGCAGCCCAGGATCTCCATGAAGCCGGTGTTCTTGCATACGCGACACTCGCGCGGCCCACGCTCCCAGGAGCGACAGATCGTGCAGCCCACATCGACCTCTCCACCGGGCTCGACGAAGGGGAAGTAGCTGGGACGAAAGCGCACCGGGATGCCCTTGCCGAAGAGCTTCCACAGGAAGTGCGTGAGCACACCTTTGAGCTGCGCGAAGCTCACGCCCTCGTCGACCATGAAGCCTTCGAGCTGCATGAACATCGGCGAGTGGGTGACGTCGTCGTCACGCCGAAACACGGCGCCTGCAGACACCACGGCCAGCGGCGGCTTGCGCTTGAGCATCTCGCGGATCTGCACCGTCGAGGTGTGCGTGCGCAGCAGCGTGGCGCGCGGATTTACTCCGACCGGCTGCTGCATGAAGAACGTGTCCTGCATGTCGGTTGCAGGATGGTCCGGCGGAAACCCAAGCCGGTCGAAGTTGTTCTCGTGCAGGTCGACCTCAGGACCTTCGGCGATATCGAAGCCGAGGCTGGTGAAGAGATCGAGCAGCTCATGCTTCACGCGCGTGAGCGGATGCGCATAGCCGAGCCATGCGCCGTATCCGGGCAGGCTCACGTCGAGCGAGTGGCCGGAAAGCTCCGCGTTACGCAGCGCATGCAAGAGCGAGTCGAGGCGCGCAGCGAACGCTGCCTCGATCTGCTCTTTGAGCTGATTGACTCTCTGCCCCAGCCCACGCCGCTGCTCCTTGGGGAGCTCGGGCATGAGCTTCATCACTTTGGTGACGACGCCCTGCGGACCCACGTAGCGCGCATTGGCAGCGCGCAGTGCGGGCTCGTCGTGCGCGGCCTCGAAGGCAGCCTGGAAGTGAGAGGCCGCGTTCCCGAGACCTTCCTCGAAAGCGGCGACCACGTCCATGGCTTCACCTACGGGGGCTGAACCGCCGGGTTCACTTCCCGGGGGGAGACTCGCGCTATTTACCGGGTCGCTTCGAGGACCGCTTTGAAGCCGCCAGGATCGCGCACGGCAAGGTCTGCAAGGATCTTGCGGTCGAGCTCGATGCCCTTGTTCTTCAGCGCACACACGAACTTGCTGTAGCTCGTGCCGTGCTGCCGGGCCGCGGCGCCGATGCGCGCGATCCACAGCTTGCGGAAGTCACCCTTGCGCTCGCGACGATGCGCAAAGGCATCCTTCCAAGCGTGGTGCACCTGCTCCACAGCAGAAGCGTATTGGTTTCCGCGGGCGCCGTAGTAGCCCTTGGAATGCTGCAACACACGGTTACGACGACGACGGGCTTTAAAGCCTCTTTTTACGCGTGGCATGGCTTGCCTCCCTTAGACAGCATATGGAAGCAGGCGCTTGAAACGCTTCGCGTCCGCCTTGTCGACCAAATCGTGCTTGCGCAGCTTGCGACGCCTGGACGCGGACTTGCCGCGCATCAGGTGGCTGAGCCGCGCCGAACCCCGGCGAATCTTCCCGGAGCCCGTGACTCGGAGCCGCTTTGAGGCGGCGCGTTTGGTCTTCATCTTCGGCATGACGAGTTCTCTGCTTCTTCGAGAAACGCTGAACCAGCGGAACACGCGGCGCAGCGTGGAGAGGCGCGTGTTTTAGGGGCGGACCCGCTGGAAGTCAAGCAAGCACAGCAAGCTGACGGTGAGAGCCGACGCCGAGAGCCGAAGGCTGCTCGGCGGGTATGTCACTAATCACTAAACCGTCTCGTCGGCCTGCGTGGCAGGGCGGGGTTTGACCTTGGCGTGCACGGGCTTGACCACCGGTGCCATGACCAGGGTCATGTTGCGGCCCTCCATGCGGGGGGTGAGCTCGACGATGGCCAGGTCTCGGGTGCGGTCGACCACGACGTGGAGCTGCTTTTCGGCGGCTTCCGGGTGGGTGATCTCGCGGCCACGGAAACGGCAGGTGATCTTCACCTTGTTGCCCTCTTCGAGGAAGCGCCGCGCGTGGTTGATCTTCACTTCGAGGTCGTGCACGTCGGTCTTGGGCCGGAGCTTGATTTCCTTCAGCTCGACCACGGCTTGGCGCTTCTTTGCCTCGTTCGTACGCTTCTTTTCCTCGTACTTGAACTTCCCGAAATCCATGATCTTGCAGACCGGTGGATAAGCCTTCGGGTTGACTTCGACGAGG
>JADGRG010000001.1 GCA_017881145.1 Sandaracinaceae bacterium
ATGGCTGTCTTCGATGCCTCGGTACTCAACGGGCGTATCGCGCTCGACGGAGGCAAGCATGACGTAGCGCACGGCTTCCACGGCCCGCGCGGGCTTTGCCTGCTCGTCCGGTAGCGAAAGCCGATCGCGCTCGACCAGCACCATCGGTCCACCGCGACGCAAGGCGTAGAGCTGCCGACCGTTGGTGAGCACCATGTCGAGCTGGCTCTTCGGCGCGCCGACCTCGCTCACCAGACCGTCGACGAGAATGACCGTGGAGCGCAGCGCTGCGAGCACGGCTTGATCGGAGACATCGACGCCTTCGAGCTGACCTGCGTCGTGCAGGAACGAGAGAAAGACGTGGAAGATGTGCTCGCTGTCGGTCTCTCCGCGGATGTTGCGCCGCAGGAAGTCCGGCATAGATTCGAGCAGGCGCCCCTGCAGCGCCGAAAAGCCTTCGACCATGCCGGCGTGCGCAAAGAGCCAGTGGCGCATCCGGAATGGATGGTTGTTGTCGGCACGTCGTGCGCCGACTGTGGCTTCGCGGACGTGCGCGATGGCCACGTGCGAACGGATGCCGCGCAGCATGCTCGTCCATTGGAGCGGCTCGGAGCTGGGTTGCGGGTGCTTCTTGTGAAGCACCTCACCTGCTTGATAGAAGCCGACGCCCCACCCGTCATGCGGGCCGGCAGGCGGCGTCTTCAGCACGTCTTGTTCGAAGCGCACGGCCTCTTCGAGGAGGTCTGCACGGTTGATCATGCAAGCGATGAAATGGCCCATGGTCGTCCTGCTCTAGACGTCGCTCTCTCTATTATACATCCGAGTCATGCCGACGCGCTGCATGTACTGACGCTCAAAAGCAAAGGATCCCGTGTGCCGAGTGTGTGTGTGCGCGCGCCTACGTTCGAGTCTTGCGCTAGCGATGGTGATCTCCGCCGAGAGCCGCAGGCTGCTCGGCGGGTATGCGATCCGCGCCGAGAGCCGCAGGCTGCTCGGCGGGTATGTTAGCAGCGGCGATCTCTGCGCGCGTGCGCTTGCTGGTGTGCCGCTCTGCCCACATTTCGAGGCAATAGAGCAGCGCCACGCAACACACCCCGGTGGCGAGCACAATCAGTGACGGGGTGACGTCGATCGACAGGTATTGCATGGCGTTGAGCTTTCTTTGCGCATGACTCGCCCGACGAGAGCGTGCATCCATGGAGCCGTCCGGTCACGGCAAATTCTTTGGTCTTGCGTGGGGCTGTGATACCCGAGTGAGAGTGGGCGAGCCTGCGGACAGGTCGATCGATACGTACCTCGACCACCTGCGGGTGGAGCGCGGGCTCGGCGCGCGCACGATCTCGGCTTACGCGAGCGACCTGGCATGCTTCGGCCGGCTGCTCGAAGCGCAGCGGTGCACTGTCGCAGAGGCCGACCTCGGCGCGATCTCTCGTGTGCTCATCGACCTCGCAGCACGGGGCCTGAGCGCGCGGTCGCAAGGGCGCTTCTTGTCGAGTTTGCGGGGCTTCTACAAGTATCTCGTGCAAGAAGGGCTTTGCCGGTCGAGTCCGTTGGAGCTGGTCGAGAGCCCCCGCCTCGGTCGCAAGCTGCCGAGCTTGCTCTCACGCGACGAGGTTCTGCGCTTGCTCGCTGCGCCGAAGGTCGCCGAGCCCCGCGGCCGTCGCGACGCGGCGATGATCCACACCATGTACGCGGCTGGCCTGCGCGTGTCGGAGTTGGTCGAGCTCGCGTTGGGCGACCTGGACCTGCGCGCGGGGTTCTTGGCCGCGTTCGGTAAAGGGCGCAAGCGCCGCCTGGTGCCACTCGGCGAGCTGGCACGCGAGTCGCTCACGCAATACCTCGGCACGGTCCGGGGTGCGTGGGCCAAGCCGAACGAGCGATGTCTCTTCGTAACCCAGCGCGGAGGTGGCATGACGCGCCAGGGGTTCTGGAAGCTGCTCAAGAGCTACGGACGTGCGGCCGGTATCACCAAGAACCTCACGCCACACATGTTGCGGCATTCGTTTGCGACGCATCTCCTGGAAGGCGGAGCTGACCTGCGCATCGTGCAGACACTGCTGGGGCACGCGGACATCAGCACGACCCAGATCTACACGCACGTCAGCGTCGATCACATGAGCGCCATGCACCGCCGCTTTCATCCGCGCGGGGCTTGAGCGTGTTGCGAGCGCTGCCCGCCCGGGCGTGAGTGGCCGGCGATGCCGGTGGGTCTTGAGCTGGACGTGTGTTCAGAGCGTTGACCTCGGACAAACGCCGTTTCGAGCTGGCCCCGCAACGCGTCGCTTGTGGTATAAGGCGTGCCCCAACCCGTCATTGAACGGCGTCCGCGCCGCCAAGACGGTCACCCATGATTTTCACCGACAGATCGACGACGCCGAGCTCGTGAACGTTTCCGAGCTCGCAGGCGAAGTCATCAAGCATATCTAAGTGAGGATTGGACCATGCCAAAGCGTAAGAAGATTTCCTTGATCGGTGCCGGCAACATCGGCGGTGAGCTCGCGATGGAGCTGGCTCGCCGCGAGCTCGGCGATGTGGTCGTCCTCGACATCCCGGACAAAGTCGGCGTGGCGAAGGGCAAGGCCCTCGATATCATGCAGACCTGCGCGCTCGAGGGCTACGACGCCAACGTGAACGGCACCTCGGACTACGCCGACACCGCCGGCTCCGACGTGGTGATCGTCACCGCTGGCGTGCCACGCAAGCCCGGCATGAGTCGCGATGACCTGCTCTCCATCAACCTCAAGATTATTCGGAATGTGGCCGAGAACTTGAAGAAGAGCTCGCCGAACGCCCTGGTGATCGTGATCTCGAACCCGCTCGACGCGATGGTTTACGAGATGAAGAAGGTCACCGGCTTCCCGGGCTCGAAGGTGATCGGCATGGCCGGTGCGCTCGACTCGGCA